>NZ_JBHXTG010000011.1:0-160205 GCF_042677465.1 Kitasatospora sp. NPDC127111 | reverse complement strand
GCCGGCACCCAGCCGGCCGGCCACGGGAGCCCGCCCGGGCGGGAGCGGTCCGAGCACCCCCCGGCTCAGGACGACTCCCGGACCACCAGCTCCGTCGGCAGCACCAGGCGGGAGCGCTCCCCGCCCTCCCCGGCGATCTGCTGCAGCAGGACGCGGGCCATCGTGCGGCCCATCTCCTCGATCGGCTGGCGGACGCTGGTCAGCGGCGGGTCCAGGTGACGCGCCACCGGCGAGTCGTCCACGCCGACCAGGGCGATGACGCCGGGGACGTCGAGGCCGCGGGCGCGCAGGGCGGCGCGCGCACCGGCCGCCATGACGTCGGAGGCGGCGAAGACGGCATCGAGGTCCGGGCAGCGGTCCAGGAGTTCGACCATCGCCCGACGGCCGCCCTCCTCGGTGAAGTCGCCGACGGCGGTGAGCAGTTCGTCGTAGGGCAGGCCGGCGGCGGCGAGCCCCCGGCGGTAGCCGGCCAGCCGGCCGCGGGCGGCGTCCATGTCGAGCGGGCCGGTGATGGTCGCGATCCGGCGGCGGCCCCGCCCGGCCAGGTGCTCGACCGCCGAACGCCCCGCGCCGACGTTGTCGGAGTCGACGTAGGCCACCGGCTCGTGCTCCGACCGCCGGCCGTTGAGCACCGCGGGCAGGCCCAGGCCGCGCACCAGGTCGGGCAGCGGGTCGTCGCGGTGGACCGAGACCAGCAGCACGCCGTCCACCCGCTGGGCGGCCAGGTACTGCTCGAAGCGCTGCCGCTCCTGCTCGGTGCGGATCAGCGTGAGCAACAACTGCTTGTCCGCCTCGCCGAGTTCGACGCTGACACCACGGATGATGTCCAGGAAGTAGGGCTCGGCGAAGAGCCGGGCCTCGGCCTCGGGGACGACCAGGGCGACGGCGTCCGTCCGGCTGCCGGCCAGCGCCCGGGCCGCCCGGTTGGGGACGTACCCGAGCTCGGCGATGGCCCGGTCGACCGCCTCCTTCGCCCGCTCGCTGACCCGGGGCGAGCCGTTGATCACCCGGGACACCGTGCCGCGGCCGACTCCGGCCCGCGCCGCGACCTCCTCCAGCGTGGGTCTGCCGGTCTGTCGTCCGCTCACTGGCCCTGTTCCTCCCGTCGCCGCCATCGGTCTCCCGCCTGTCGCCGGGGCCTCCCGTATGTAACCGCGCGAGCGGGCCGTTCCGTCAAGCCGGTCGGTCCGGCCGAAGAACGTGGAAGCGCTCCACCCTAGATCGCGAGCGGAGATCCCGCCAGGTTCGCGTTCAGGAAATGGCGTCAACTTCCCACACATGAGCGGCTGCAAGGGAATTCCGCTTCATCTCTTGACACCGGCCCGGGAAACGCAGGACCCTTCCGGTCGTGGGGGGGGGGGGGGGGCCGCCCCGGGCCCCGGTCTGGGTTCCACCGCGTGACCCTCCGCGGGGGCCCCCCGCATACCCCCCCCGGCCCCGCCCCGTCGTCGTTGCCCCGCAGGGCTCTCACCTAGCGGTCGAGCAGGCGGAAGCCGCCGTGCTCGTGAGCACCTGGCCGGAGTTCAGCAGCCGGGTGAGGCTGAGCCGCACGACGGCGACTCGCCGCCCGAGGCTGGCCGCAAGCTCGTCGACGGGAGCCGGGCCGGAGGCGAGGCCGGTGAGCACCGAGCGGTCGGCGTCGGCGTCGAGCAGTCTGCTCACACGGTAGAGGGCGAGGGCGGATACGCCGCACGCGGTCAGTTCGACGGCGGCCCAGGCGCCGTCGTGCCGCAGGCCCGCCGCGACGGCGATGGCACCGGAGAGGGCGGTGAGCGTGATGAACACGACCGCCACGTGGCGCAGGCCGCGGCGGGAGATGTTCGGGTTGGTGGTCACGGAGCCTCCTGGGGAAGTGGAGCGTAGCGGGACTGGGAGAAGAAGGAGCAGTCGGTGCGGGGCGGGCGGATCCGGCAGGCCCGGCACGGGCGGTCCGGTGCACCGGGGACGATGTGGTGGTGGCAGACGGTCCGGCTTCCGCCGTCGGCGCGCACCAGGTGGGCGACGACGAGTTCGGCGAGCTGATCGGCGGTGCTCCACCCGCAGCGGCCGCCGGGATGCTGTCGGCCGGGGGCTCCGTCGATGCCGCCGACGGCCAGCAGGTAGCGGTCGGATGGGGCGAGGTAGGCGGGCACGTGGTAGCGGGTCCGCTCGCCCGCACTGTTGGTGGGGCCATAGGCGGTGCCGAACGCGCGGGCGATGCCGACGCGGTCGCCGCGCAGATCGAGGGTCTCGGGTTCCAACGGGCCTCCGTGGTCGCGGTGCTCGACGCGAGGATCGCGCCGATAACTGGGCCGCCGGGGCCGGGCCACGGCGGCATGCGAGGGAGGTGCCGGTCGGCGGTGCGGGGGGCGCTGCCGGGGAATCCGGCCGGACGGCTCGACAACGGCCGGGACACGTACGAGCAGGACCCGCGCGACGATCAGCTGGAGAGCCATCAGGAGCAGGCCGATGCGGGTGGCGGCCTGCTCTCGGACCAGCAGGGCGTGGAAGGTGAGGCCCACGGCGGCGGCGCTGATCAAGTATTCGGCGAAAGTGAGGCGGCGACGGGCGGACAAGCGGGGAGTGCGGGAATGGCGAGCCCTTTCAAGAGGCCGGCGAGGCGATGGTGGACGGGCGGGGGGTGGAGCGGTTGACCAGTGCGGTGAGGAGGTCGATGACCAGCTCGGCGGGGGTGTGCCGGTTGAACGTGGCCCGCCAGCCGGGCTGCCGGGATGTGCCGTGCAGCGCGATGATCCAGGTGTCGACGTGCCGGTTGTCCGGCTGGTAGCCGACGTAGACCTGGGTGCACGGCGACGCGGCGTGCAGGCCGCCCTCGGCGTCGATCACCCACGACCAGCCGTGCTCGTAGAGGAAGGCGCTGATGGCGTTCGGGTTGCCCTCGCCGAGCGGCCAGGTGCGGTGCGGGATGGCGTCGCCGGGCCAGGGACCACGGACGGCGGGGGCGGAGATCACGACGGACAGAGGGGGCCTCCTTCGGGCAGGCGCTGCGAGGTCGTCCATGTTGACTTGGACTGCCCCGATTTGCGTAGTCCGTTCGAGGGTTCGTCTGCCGCAGGCGAACGCGCCTGTGCCCGGACCGAGTTGGTCCGGGCACAGGCGCGTTCTGTCGGCAGGGGCGGCGTGGCGGAGGGTCGCCGGCCTGGTTGGGGAAGGGGATCGCGGGGTGGTTGCCCTCCGTCCGGAGCGGGAGACCGGCGAACCGGGTGGCGAGGTCTGCCGCACCAGGCCCAACGCCTCAATCGGCGTCTCAGCGTGTTTTGCGGATGGCGTCGGTGGCGGCCTTGGCGATGGCGGCGGGGGCGCTGGAGGGCCGGGGCAGGTGGAGCAGGGTGGTCCCCGGCAGGTGGAGGGATTCCTTGCTGAGGGTGAGCTGGAGTACGGCGCAGCCGGCGGCGGTGAGGCGCTTGATGCGGGTGACAGCGTTTGCGGTTTCGTAGCCGGTGTACTTGGCGTCGGTGACGATCACGAGGAGGCGGCCGGCGCCGGGGCGGCTGAGGTCGAGGCCGTGGTCGAGGGCATCGAGGGCGTCGCCGAGGTTGTGGCTGGTGCCGCGGGCGTCGAACGTCGTCACGCGCTCTGGTGCCCGGTGGGTGGGCCGGGTCAATGCGGTCAGATTCGTGTCGTAGGCGATGGTGGCGGTGCGGGAGTCGGGGCCTGTCATGGCCGCTGCGCGGGCCACGATCCATGCAGCGGACGCGACGGGCCCGCAGGCGGCCGACATGGAGCCGGAGACGTCGACGGCGATGCCCGCCCGCAGCGGTGGGGTGGGTGAGTGGCGGCGGCGGGTGTGGGTGAACGGCTCCGCGGTGGGTATCGAACCCGCGGCGCGTTGGGCGTCGCGGGCGAGGGCCTGGCGCATGTTGAGGCGGCCGGGCGGGGTGGGGCTGGTGGTCCGCTCCTCGGTGCGCTCGCGGTAGGCGGCGGCGCGGAGCGCGCGGCTCAGGCTCGCGGCAGCGGTCTGCTCGGCGGCGGTGGGCCGGCGGGTTCCGGTGACGGGGTTGCTGTAGGGCGCCGGTGTGCCATCGGGGTCGACGGTGGTGCCGCGGGGATTGAAGACGGACCGAGCGGTGGCGGCGGCCTTGCGGCCATGGTCGGCCTGCTGGGCGCGGTCCTTGGCCTGCGCCCTGGACCGGGCGGCCACGGCGTTGTTCGCGACGGCCTGTGCCGCGAGGTCGGCGGCGTCGTTGGCGGCCATGCGGTCCATGACGACCACCACGGCGCCGGACAGCAGATCGGTGAGGTCCTCCGGCGGGGCAGGCAGGGACGGTGCAGCGGCGTCCAGAGCCTCGCACCACTCCCGAGCGTGCGCGAGCATGGTCGCGGCGTCGTGGTCGGCGCACTGATGGGCCGCGGCCCAGATGCCGGTGAGGGTGGCCAGCAGGTCGGCGCCCAAGACGTGTTCGCACAGATCAGCAACGGCCCGGGTCTCGCCGGCGTCCAGGATGCCGACGTCACGGCGGCCGAGGATCAGGGCCGCCACGCCGGCGGCGTGCTCGATGCCCTGGACACTCGGGTTGGCGATGTCGGGCATGACCAGGGTCCGCGCGCTGGTGCGCAGGTACGTGCGGTCCATCGGCCGCCTGGTCAGGTGGGCGCCTTCGGCACGGCTCTCCTCCAGCAGGAGCGCGGCCTCGACGACGCGGGGGTCCGCGCCGGCCGGCTGCTCCCATACGGAGTGGGCGGCATGAGCGGCCTCGTGGACGAACACCCCCCAAGCGGCGGGATACCTCTCCTCGTCGCCCACGATCCGCGGATGGACTTCGTGGGCCTGGAGAGGGGCGAACAGCTCGGCGTCGAACTCGACCTCCCCCAGGCCGGGGAAATAAGCGGCCGGTGCGCCGCTGCGGGTGCCGGGGCGGCAGGTGACGAGCAGGTCCTGGCGGCCGGACAGGGCGACCAGCCGGTCGCCGAGCTCGGCTCCCACGCGCAGCCACGCGGCCGGGGAGGACCGGGGCTGTGCGGGCGGGGCGCCGTCGTCGTCCCAGCGCGCGAGGTCGGCGTCGTCATCGGGCGCGGTGGCGGAGGACTGGACGTGGTGGTGGGCGCTCATCGTGAGGGCCCCCGGTGCGCGGAGCCGGTGCTGCCCGGGTGCTGCCGGGCGGCCGTCGCGGCGGAGAGCTGCGCGCCCAGAGTGAGGGGAGCGACCTGCTTGACGCCAGTGGCCTTGGCGACGGCGGCGGCGACGGCGTCGCGGTCCTCGATGGGCGCGATGCCGACCAGGTTCGCGAGCGCCGCCTTGGTGCCGAGGACGGCCTCCGCCTTCTGGTAACTGAGCAGCTCCCGCAGCTGCGGTGCCCAGCCCAGCTCTCCGAGTTCGACCTGCTTGGCGAGGTTTCGGGCGACCCGGACCACCCGGGCATCGATCCGCAGCGCCAAGGCCAGGTCATAATCCGTGCCAACCTGGATCTGCACGCTGAACCGGGACGACAGCGCCTCCGTCAGAACGGCGCCGTGCACGCCCGGATTGTGGCCCGCCACCACGTAGAAGCCCGGCTCGGCCTTGATGGTCTCGCCCTTGTGGGCCTTGACCTGGACCTGGCGGCGCCCGTCCATCGCCGGGTAGAGCGCGGCCAGCACCTTCGGCGAGATCAGGGTGGCGTCGTCGATCAGCAGGGCGCGGCCCTCGGTCATGGCGGTGACCAGCGGACCGTACTGGAAGACATAGGCTCCCGCGTCGTCCTGCGTGTACTCGCCGATCAGGTCGCCGACCGTGGTGTCGCCGTCGCCGGCGACGGTGAGCAGCTCGGGGAACGCGGCCTCGACCAGACTCGTCTTGCCGGTGCCCGGGGGACCGTAGAGCAGCACCGGTACGTCGGCATCGCGTAGACGAGCCAGCGCCTCGACGTCGGGCAGGTCGGCCAGCTCCCGGGGGTGGTAGAGCTGGCCACCCGCGCGGCGGATCGGGCCGGTCTGCTTGGGCGTGTTCGCTGCGGGAGCGGTCGAGCGGGCCGTGGCCGCCTGGGCGCGGGGAGAGTGGGTGCCCGGTGGACTGATCACCGCGACTGCCGCGGCTGCGGCGGTCTTCCCGTTCGCGCGGACCTGCGGCTGTCCGGTGCCGAGCTGGTCGGCCTCGCCACGCCGCACCAGGGTGAGGGCGGCGTTGCGGACAGCACCGTGGGAGTGGCCCAGCCGCCGGGCCATGTCCCCGATGGTGAGCGTGTCCGCCGGCTGGTCGACCAGCAACTGGGCCACCTTGGCTCGTAGTTCGCCGCCCTTGGTGCGTGGTGAAGTGGTGGGCGGTCCTGGGATGGTCAAAGCGAAGATCCTCCAACGGGTTCGCGTGCGGAGTTGGCAATGTGTTGGACAGGCGGGCCGCTCTCGGAGCGGACCACGGCCCGTGCCGACGTCGGCGACCGGCCCGGCAAGG
Organism: Kitasatospora sp. NPDC127111; assembly: GCF_042677465.1. Lineage (NCBI taxonomy): Bacteria > Bacillati > Actinomycetota > Actinomycetes > Kitasatosporales > Streptomycetaceae > Kitasatospora > Kitasatospora sp. NPDC127111. The sequence goes on along the minus strand of NZ_JBHXTG010000011.1, from coordinate 153,838 downwards.
GGGTACACCGGGACCGTCCGCTCACGCAGGCAGGAAGCACCGGTGTTCGGGGGCACGCCCCCGAGCGCCTTGAGCGGGTGCGGTCGGTGATCAGCGGGCGAGCCTCTTCGTGGGAGTTGGGGCGGTGGTGGCCGGGGAGCTGGGTGCAGCCGACGCCGGCGCGCTGCCGGAGAGGGCGGCGGCCCGCCGCTCCGACGGGGTGGCCCGGCCTTCGGCGGTGATCTGGGTGACGATGGCGACCTTCCGGTCGGTCGCGTCGAGGTGGAGGCCGGTGGTGCTGCGCAGCAGGGGTTCCGGGGAGGCGAGGTCGCGGCAGAGGGCGGCGGCGAGGCGGGAGGGGGTGTTCGCGCTGATCTCCGCTATCCAGTGGCCGAGCACCCGGTGGCACGTGATGCGGGCAGCGGGTTGGCCGCGCAGGTCGTGGAGAGCCGTCGGGACGTCGCAGTGGGCGGCGACGTAGCCGTCGGGCGAGTGGAAGGTGACGGAGCCGCGGGGCTCGACAGCGCTCTTCCATCCGGCCTCGGCCAAGGGCAGGAAGCCGAGGCCGAGGACGCCGTCTTGGAAGGGATTCCGCGAGTCCGATCCGGCCTCGTCCAGCACGGCGAGTGCCTCGTCGACGACGCCTGCGATCAGCTCGGGCGGGACCAGATCGCCGCTGGTGATGCGCCAGGCGACGCTTGCCCCCCGGTGCTGGGCGCCCCAGATCCGCCAGGCGGCGCTCCGTCGTGTCCGGTCGTTGATGCCGTCGGGCCAGGCGACGCCGAGCCTGCCGCACGGGCTGGTCATCGACGTATTGCCCAACGTCCAGCCCAGGGAGGCGAGATGCGCCTGGATCTGCTCGGCACCGCCCCGGCCGGGGCCGGCGTAGTGGCGGGGGGTCACGGTGACCAGGGCCGGTTCGGGGCCGGTTCCGTGCGGCGGTTCGACGGTGGTCGGGGCAGGGGTGGTCGGCAGTGGGTTCTCCAGGTCGGTCGGGAGGGCCGGGGCCGCCAGCAGAGGGCGCCACCGCGGCAAGGTGGCGGAGGCAGCGGGTTCGATCGTGACCCGGGCCAGGTGGTGGGCGGGGATCTCGCTGCGGCGGCGCAGCGCCACATCGGAGGCCAGCATCGCCCCAGCCGTACGCAGGACCGCCTCGGGAGCCCACGGCGAGGTGATGACGTCCCATGCCAGCTCGGAGCTGGTGTTGCTCATGCGGAAGGCGAGGGCGCGCTCGGGGAGCTCCGGATGGTGCAGCAGGGCGGTGGCGCCGGCGGGCGATTGGATGCGCGTGCGCCAGGGCCCCTGCTTGACCGTCCATCCGGCGCCGGAGAGGATCCGCGCGATGTCATCACCGGCCCTCCGGTCGGCCAGGACGGACGCCGGGTCGCTGTCGAGCCGGCCGGCGGCGTCCAGGACGAGGCCGTGGGTGAGTTCGTAGGGCGTCCTGGGGCTGAACCACGCGCACCAGAGTTCCGTGGCGTCCGGCTCCCCGCGGTCGTAAGCGGCGAGCTTCCAGTAGTTCTGGAGGATGAGGCGGCCGAGGGGGAAGTCGCCGTGCTCCAGGGCCATGCGGCGGCAGGGGCTGACGAGCAGGGGTTCCTCGGGGGTGCTGTCCGGATCGTGCTGCCACCCGTACGCGGTGATGAGGTGGTCGCCCAGGTCGCAAGGTGGAGTCCCGGTGCCGGCGAGTTCCAATGGGCGGACGGCGACCAGATCGGCGTGGTTATGGTCGGTGGTGCTCAGGGGGGTCTCCAGCAGCGCAGGGGCACCAGCGATCACGGTGAGGCTGCTGGTGGGTTCGAAGACGGTCCGGGTGCCCCTGCCGGTGACGCGGGGGACAGCCGTCGGAGGGACAGGGACGGGAGGATCACCGGGACTGTGGCGGTGCGGTCGGTCCGCCCGCGGAACTTGCTTGGGCCGGTTCGCCCGTGCCCCGGGCCCCCGGCTGGGCCGGGGTGGCGCGGGCGGCCTCGGCGCGGGAGGTCTTGTCGCCGGTGGGAGTGGGCGTGCCAGACAGGGGCGTACCGTCGGTGCTCACCGGTTGGCCGGCGGTTCCGTCGCTGGGCAGGCGCAGTCAGGAGCCTCCTCGAAGCCGGCCCGGAGCAGGATCCGCCGGGCGGCGGCGTTGTATCCGGTGGTGGTGATCTCGCCGGTGTTGGTGTGCCGGATCGGCGCGAACGGTTGGGCGGTGCGCTCTGCTGGCGTCGCCGCCTCGTGGACGGGCGAGGGCCCATTGACGTTGGCGACGGAGTCGAGAGGATGCGAGGTCAGGATTTCTCCGTGTTGTTCGGTTCGGGGGTTGGAGGGCTTGGGCGGCCGGTGTCAGCCGTGTTCCGGGGCGTGGGACTCGGCGGCGCGGGGTCTGGGGGTCTCACCGCTGCGGGGGGCTTGGGGGTCGGGGAGCGGAGCCCGGGCGGCCCGCCGGCACCGTGGTGCCCGCAGCGGCGCGAACGACGCCCACCACACCCACTCGGTGTCCGGTGCCTCGCGCGCCGTGAGCATCCAGTTGTCGGCCAGCAGGTGGTTGCCGGACAGGAAGGTTCCGTGCTGCAGGCGCAGCCGTCGGCAGGGGCTCTCCAACTGCGGGTTCTCGCCGTCGGCAGCGATACGCCACTGGTACTCGGAGGTGAGGTGGTGCAGGAGGTCGAACGGTGCGGTGCCGGGGCCGGCGAGTTCCAGCGGGCTGACGGCGACCAGGGCGTCGGGGTCGGGGGCGGTGGTGCTCAGGGGTCTCCAGGAGCGCAGGGGCGAGGTTTCAGGACGGGCGGCGCCGCGAGGCCGGCGCGGATGCGGCACTGACGGTGCGTGGCCGACTGGCGGACTGCGGCGTGGCGGGCACCGGCCGGGCACCTGCGCTCCTGGCCCGGGCGGCGCCGGAGCGCCCGGTGCGCGGCAGCTGTTCGGTGAGGGGCTGGGTGGTCAGCAGGTTCCGGTGCCGGGTCGGCAGCTGGTCTGCCCGGGGACGGCCGGGCCTAGGAGGGCAAGGGTCGCGGCGGTCAGCAGCAGCTCGGGGGCCATCGTGGTGAACCGGACGGTCCAGGTGCCGGTGTCGGCGGCGCCGGTCAGCATCACCTCGCTGCCGGGCGCCTCCAGCGGGAAGGAGAGGGCGGCGCGTCGGTCCGGGGCGGAGACTAGCTCGTATCCATCCCGGTGGTGTCCGGACCAGCCGGCCGCGAGCAGTGCCGCGCGGGCGTGGTGGCCGACGAGGCGGCCGGTGCCCGTGAGGAGGCCTGGGGTGTGGCGGGTGCCGGTGGCAGCCTCGTCGAGCAGGGCCCGGGCGATCTCCGCTGGCACCTGGTGGCAGAAGCCGACCGACCAGCCGATCCCGGTCAGGGACAGAGGGGCCGGGCCCGATCCGTTGGAGAGCGCGATGCCGTTGGTGTCGCTCACGAGGACCACGTGGGCGGGCGCGGTGTAGGGGCGGAACCAGCCGTGCTCGGCGGTGAGGAGGGACGGCAGGTCGGTGTCGCCGGGCCCGGCGAGGTGGACGGGCCGGACGGCGAGGAGCGGGTTGGTGGGTGCAATGGAAGCAGTGGGCACGAATCTCGTTCGGTCAGGGGGCCGGGACTCGGCCTCGGCCCGAAATCGGGGTGGCCGGGCGCAGGGACCCAGCGGAGTAGACGACCACCGGCGGGGAGCCTGCCGACAGGATCGTCCGGGCAGTGGCCGCGCGGACCCGGCGGTGCCCGTCGTCGGCCGGCGGACCGGGGTAGACCCCACGTTCCTCGGCCAGCAGCAGCGCGTAGTCGAGACGGGGCAGGAGCCGGCGGCGGACCGTCTCGGCCGCCCGGGCCGGTGACCCGCTTACGGTGACGCCGAACGGCGTCAGGTCCTCCACCGTCCCCGGGTCCGTGCCGGGCGGGACCAGGGGCGCGATCAGATAGCGGCCCTGACGGAGCGGACGCGGGACCACGACCAACTCCCGGGGGCGTCAGCGGCGCTGCGGTCGGGCGGGGCGGCCCTCGGCCGTAGCGGGTACCGGTGCGGAGTTCGGGGCCGAGAGGGTAACCGCGACCGAGCTCTGGGCCACGGCGCCGGCGGCGCGGGCGCTGGGCGCCGCGGTCAGCGGCGGCAGCGGATCGTCCGGGTCTCCCACCCGCTCGACCCACGTCTGCGCGGCGTCGACCGTGGCGAAGCCGCCCTGGCGCAGGGTGTAGCAGCCGGCCTCCAGGTCGACCTCCTCAAGGAGCACGCGGACGGGCAGCCAGCCAGGCTCGGGAGCGGTGTCCCGGGCGATGATCCAGGTCTTGTAGAAGTCCGGCTGGTCGTACGTGTAGTCCACGACGACCTCAAAGCGGGCCCCGGAGCAGGCCAGGAACTCCTCCAGCTCCCGGGTTTCCGCGTCGCCCTCCGGCTGGCCTTCGACGGCGGGGACGATGAGGGCTGGGTCCGCGCCGCGGGCGGCGAGCCAGTTCTGGGCGAGAGCGGCGATGGCGTGGCGGCTGTAGTCGAAGCGGTAGCTGCCCGCGCTGAGGTCGCGTTGGACGTGGACGGCGGCGTACTGCGCGGATCCGGGGATGTCCCAGGTCATGGTGCCGTCGTGGAGGAGGAAGTAGCTGTCCGTCAGCAGCTCGGTGTGCGGGTTCACGTCGTGCTGGACGGCCAGCAGGGTGAGCATGTCGAGGTCGAGCGAGAGCCGCTCGTGCGCCGACTCGTCCTGGGCGGTGACGGGGTCGAGGGCGTCGACGTCGAAGCCAGCCGTGCCGAGAGTTGTGGTGATGGGGCAGTCCTTGTGATCAACGCCGCAGGCCGGGACGGTACCCGGCGGCGGGCGGGGCAGTTGGAGCGATACGGGGCGGGGTGGGTTCTTCGCCTGCCGCCCGTGCCGGGCCGGCGAGCGCACCGGCCCGGCGGTGCGGTTCGGAGGGGGCCGGGGGCACGGCGGGGGCCAGGTGCTGTCCATACCAGTCGGAGAGGGTGTCGTGGACCTCGGCGAGCCGGCTGCCGGCCGCCGTCGCCTGCAGAGTGCCGTCCGGCAGGCGCTCCAGCAGTTCCTGCTGCACGAGAGCGGAGAGCTGGTCGGGCAGCTGGGCGCGGGCCGCAGCCGTCATCGGACGGGCGAGGTCCTCCTCGGCGCTCGGCCCGGCGCGCAGCCGGTCCGGAACCGGCACGGTGAGCGGCGGTGCGCCGATGCGAAGCCCGGGCAGGTCGCGGGGTTGCTCGACCTGTAGCGCGGACCACACGAGCCGGTTGTCGAGGTCGGTGTTGCCGGGTACCCGGGGCCTCCACGGGGCGATGGGGCGTCCACTGTCCGCGCTCACGCCGCGGCCAGTTGCCGGGTGGTGATGATGGCGATGCCGGTGGCGACGGCGTCCCGGATCGTGTCCACCAGCGGGACGCCGGCGGTGGCCAGCCGCGCCGCGCCGTGCAGTCCCGCGGTGTGCAGCACCGGGACGGCGCCGACGGCGTGCGCGGCGGCGGCGTCGTCGACGCTGTCCCCGATCACCAGGGTTCGGGCCGGGTCAACCCCCGGCTCGAGGGCCCGGAGGTGCTCGATCATGGCAGGCGCCTTGCTCGCCACCGCTGCCCCGGGGCGACCGTCGACCCGCTCCAGCAGGCCGGTGATGCCCGCCTTGGCCACCTCGCCGACGAGCCGCTCGTGCGGGGCCAGCGACAGCAGGCTCTGCCGCACGCCCCGGGCGCGCAGGCCCATCATCAGCTGCCGGGCGCCCTGCTGGAGCCGGACCGGCCGGCGGGCGAGTTCGGCGAGGAAGGCGTCATCGGCGGCGTGCCACTCCTCGTCGCCCAGCTGGCGGCCGAGCAGGTCGGCGTAGAAGTCGCGGATGGGCATCCGGTGCAGCGCCTGGTAGGTCTCCACGCTGATCGGCTCACCGCCCAGACCGGGCAGGGTCGCGTTCAGGGCCGCGACGTGATCGTCCAGGTCGGCCCGAAGTGTCCCGTTCCAGTCCCAGACGATGGTGATCGGCGCGGGCTTGGCCTTGGTGGTGCGGTTGGGCAAGAAGTCCAGCTCCAAGAAGAAAGGGGTAGATCAGGGAAGCGAGAGCGGGCGGCGTCCCGCAACGAGTGCGGCAGCGGCCAGCGCGGCGCCGAGCAAGGGGACGGCGGCCGTGGCGGTGTGGCCGTACGCGGAGAACTGGCCGGCGACGGCGGTGCCCGCGGCCTGGCCGAGACCGATCACCGCGATCAGCCAGGCGGCGGCTTCGGTAGCGGTGCCGCGGGGAGCCAGGGCGTCGCAGGCAACGAAGGCACAGGCCAGCCACGGGGCGAGGAACATCCCCGGCAGGACACTCGCCGTGATCATCAGCCACGGCGGTGCGGGCAGCAGCAGGACGGCAAAGGCGGCGGCGTACGCGCCACCGACCACGGGCAGGGCCCGGCCGGGTGGCCACGGCCGCTTGAGCTTGGCCCACGCCGTGCCGCCGAGGAGACTGCCCAGCGACAGCGCGGCCGGCAGTACACCGGCGAGCCACCCTTCGTGGTGCCGGTCGGCGTAGGACAGGGCCAGGACGGTGAAGGAGCCAAGCGTCACCCCGAAGAACACCGAGGCTGCGAGCAGCACGAGCAGGCCGGTGGAGTGCAGCGGCCCGAGCCAGTGGACCGCGCGTGCCGTGGACCGGAAGCGGGCCGGAGGGCGGGCGGCGACGGCCAGGGTGCCCGCGCTGCCGGCCACTGCGCAGGCGACCAGCGCCAGGTCCGGCGAGGCGAGCAGGCACACGGCGGTGGTCAGCAGCGGTCCGGCGACGAACACCACCTCCTGGGAGGCGGAGTCGAGGGCGAAGACCTTGTGGTGGTGACGCGGTTCGACTAACCGGGTCCACATCGCCCGCAAGCCAGCCTCCAACGGAGGGGTGGCCGCACCCGCGACGGCCGACAGCACGCCGGCGACCAGTGGCTGCGCGGCGCAGTCCACGACGGCCAGCGCGGTGAACGCGCCACCCGAGATCGCCGCGGCGGGGAGGGCGACGGTGGCCAGGGTGGAGCGGTCGACCACCCGGCCGAGCAGCGGCTGGCCGACCGCCCCGGCCAGTGCGTACAACGCGGCCAGGACGGCGCCGACTGCGGTGGAGGCGTGATCGGCACGGGCGGCCAGGAGGACGGCGATCGGGGCCATCGCCGCCGGCAGACGGCCCACCAGAGTGCCCGCCAGCAGCGGCGCGACGTGCGGGGTCCGCAGGATCGACCTCCCATCCGTCCGGCTGGAATCTGCCGGGAGCGTCGGCCGGGGGGCGTCGGCATCCGGCGTTGGGCCGGTGGCCGGGGTGGGTGTACTGCTCGTAGGGACGGAGGGCGGGGAAGGCGTGATCATGGACCTCGGGTGGGATCGCGGGTCGGGCGGGGTTGGTCAGCGGCGGTGCGCCGAGGCGGCAACGAGCAGCGGGGCGGGCGGCTGCGGAACCGGGGCGTGCGAGAAGGAGATGTGAAGGGTGATGCTGCGCAGGTCGGCAGCCCCCGCCCGAGCGTTCACCGGCCGTTCGGCGCTCTGCGGCGAGGAGAACAGGTCGTCCTGCGCGGGGCTCTGCACGACGACGGCCCTGGTGCCGGCGGCGGCCAACGCCGTGCCGGGCCTGGCCGGGGCGGCCGGGGCGTGGGTGCCGGAGGCCCAGGCCGACAGGTCGCCGTACACCCGGCCGATCGCGAGTCCCGCCTCGGTGGCGCTCCACCGGTAGGTGCCGCGGGTGCCGCTGCGGGCCACGAGGCCGCGCTCCTCCAGGGCGAGCAGCCGCTGGTAGGCCGCGGCCTTGTCGCGGGCGTTCAGGGAGGTGACCAGCTGCGGGTAGGGCATCGGTGCGCTGCCCGCCAGTTCGCTCAGCAGGGGGACGGTGTGGGAGCTGGCCAGCAGGCCCAGCGTCTCCTCGATCATCTCGGGCGCCTGCTCGGACTCCACATCCGGACGGGGGTAGCGCTGGGCCCAGGCGAGGGCGGAGGCGTGCACGGGCGCCAGCGCCTGACCCTTGGGAGACAGCGCGAGGTCGAACCGGGACGCGCCGCCGGTCGGGGTCCGTGTGATGACGTCGGCCCCGGCGAGTGCACGGAGGACGGAGTACGCGCTGCTCACCGGGATGACCGGGTCGGCCGCCAGGAGGTCGCCGCTGTTCGCCATGCCCTGCCGCAGCGCGTGGACGATGCGGGTGGCCCACCGGATGGAGAGGACCTCGGCGGCCCGCTGGACGGCGCTGGTGGAGGACTGCGACGTGGCGGGCGTGGTGGCGGTGGCGGTCGACACTGGTTGATCTCCGATTCAGGCGTGCGGTTGGGCAGTTGGGCGATGTCAGCGCTGGCGAGTGGCCGGGGAGAGGACCACGGCCGGCGACACCCCGGCCGGTGCGGGGGGCGAGGTGGCGGCGGACTGGGCCGGGGTGGTCCGGGTGGAGGAGGCGAGGGCGGCCTGGAAGCGGGCCGGCATCCCGCGCCGTACCTCCTGGCTGGCGGCCTGCCGCAGGCGGTGGGCCGCGGTCTCGTAGACCGCGACCTGCCGACGCTCGCCGACGGCGACCAGGTGGATGCCCTGCAGGTGGCGCGGGTTGTGGAGTGCGCGGCGCTCGACGTAGACGAGCCGGTAGTCCAGCGCGTCATCCAGGTACAGCTTCCTGGCGCCCCGCAGGTCGCGTTCGCCCTGCTCTTCGAGGAGGGGGCCGCGGATCTCGGCCCGCACCAGCCGGCCGAGGTAGCCCAAGGCGAGCATCCGCACGTGCTGCGGTACGGACAGCAGGTCGTCCAGGGCCTCGGGGTGGGCGCTGAAACCCGCCAGCGGCCGGGTGGACGTGGTCACCGCACGGCCCTGCGAGCAGTGGTCGCCGCCGCTGCGGTGATGGCGGGCGCGGGTTCCGCAGCGGCCGTCCGGCGCTGGCCGGTTGCTGTGCGGCTCCGCGCGGCGTTGGCCTGCGGGCTGACCACGACGGCCACGTCCCCGTCGGCGACCGGAGGCAGGGGCGTGCGCCGGTTCTCCAGCCACTGCTGGGCCTCCTGCGGCGAACTGAAGGAGCCGTCGCGCAGCGTGTACCCGCGGTCCGGGTCGACGGTCTCCAGATGCAGCAGGAAGGGCCGCTCGGCTCCGGCGGCGCTCCCGTCGCGCAGCATCGCCCAGGTCTCGCCGGGCTCGGCGCCGTGGTCGACGAGTCGGTAGCGCGAGCCGGACTCCAGCAGGCGGGCGGCGGCGGAGGCACTGCGGGCGTCGGCCGGGGCGCCGGGGTGGCCGGACCGATCGAGGAAGGCGTCGCTCTCGGCACCGCGCTGGACGAGCCAGGCCGCGGCGAGGACGAAGGTGGGCAGGGTCGCGGTGGCGAGGGTGAACGTCTTGCCGTCCTCGCCGTAGTGCAGGTGCGCGGCGACCGCGGAGTAGCCGGAGAGGTCCTCGAAGAGGAGGAATTCGTCCGACCTGCCGTCGCGGTCGTGGTTCACCTCGGTCAGCAGCTCGTACGCATCCTCCGCGGCGAGGAACTGCACCTGGGCCTCGGCGGAGGCGGCGTCCGCGGGACGCCAGCCGGGCAGGTTGAAGTCGGGCAAGGGTCTCGGCTCTTTCGGTCAGGTGAGGGGGTGCGCGGCAGGGGTGGTGTCGGTGAGCGAGGGGTGCGGCAGCACGCGGTGGCTGATGTGGCCACCGCTGCTGGTGCAGGCGGCGAACGGACCGTCCGCGCTGCGGAGCTTCATCAGCGCGGGCTCCAGGTGGTCGCGCTGCCACGAACTGGGGCCGGCAGCACCCGACTCGGGGTCGAGGGCGGCCTGCCACGCCAGCCAGAGGGCGTGAAGTCGCGCGACCGCCTCCGGGTGCTCCTTCCACCGGGGGCACCACGGCCTGCCGGCGGTGGTCTCGGGCCCGTAGATCTTGGTCCAGATCTCGTCTACCCACGGGGTCATCAGCTCCAGTTCCTGGTCGTACTGCGGGTCGTCGAAGGCGAGGATGAACAGCGGCTCGCCGCCGGGGACGTCCGGATCGTCGCCGTCCTCGGGGTCGAGGGCGGTGGTCATGCTGGCCAGCTGCTCGGCCTGCAGGTCGAATCCCGCCGCGAGAGCGGACAGCTTCGCGGTCAGCACGTCGATCTGGGCGTTGGTGTAGCCGTCCGGCACGGGCGTCGGGTCGGGCTCGGGGGTGGTCAAAGGGGCGGGTGCCTCTCGTCGGCGGGTGATGACACGAGGATGTGCGCGCGACGGCCCGACGTATCGGGCCGGACTTGGTGTATAAGCACCGCCCGCTCACCGCCGCCCGCACCAGCGGGCGGCGGCAAGTAGGTCGGCTGCTCCGAGCAACTCCAGGGCCCTGCTGGCCTGTTGAGGGATGACGCCGTTGCCCAGCGCGGTCAGCTGGGCGGAGCGGGACAGGCCCGGAACGGCTGTGACGTGCCCTTCGCCCACGCCCATGATCCACTCGACGAAGCGGGGGGCGAGCCGACCCCGCTCGTCGGTCGGCTCGGGAGCGGGTCGGGTGGCGCGCTCCCATCGGGCGATGGCCGGCCCGTACGGGCCCCACCGGTTCAGTCCGAGCCGTCCTGCTCCCAGATCGGCAGCACCACTGCCGACAGCGGCGGGCGAAACCCCACCCTGGCCCTGCGTCCGGGCGTCCCGGTGTCCGACGCCCTCGGTGTCGGCAGCAGCTGTGCCGCCGCCGACGGCAAGGTCAAGTCCCCCTTCGAGCCCCGGAAGTTCGGCCCGCCGTGCGTCCCGTCGGAGGCTTTCGGGGTCGGGAACAGCAAGTGCTCCACCTCGTCGCTCAGGTTCGGCCCGTGTCCACCCCGGCGCCGCTTGTCCGGGTGCTGACTTCCGCCGATCGAGCCCAAATTGCTCGTCGGGGTCTTCAACAGGGTGACCGCATGCCCGAGATCCTCCCGCTTCGCATCCGGCCCCTTCGCATCGCGGGCTTTCGGCGTCGGAAGGCCAGGCGACGAGGAACAGTCGCTCCCTGCGGTGGGGGGCGCCGACGGCGGCTGCGGGTAGCACCGTCCACCGCGCATCCATCCCGAGGTCGGCCAGGTCTCCGAGAACCGCGCCGAGTGCCCGCAGAGCAGGCTCACCTCCGCCGTCTCCCAGATCGCACCAGCCGCATTCCAGGTCGCCATCGGCTGGCGGGGAAGCGGCAGCGCTGAGGATTCCGCGGACGTTTTCAATGATCGCCAACTTCGGCTTGAGGACGTCGATCGCGCGGGCGATGGTCAGCCACAGTCCGGAGCGGGTGCCCTCCATCAGACCGGCCCTGCGGCCGGCGACGCTCAGGTCCTGGCAGGGGAATCCTGCGGTGAGGACGTCGATCGGCTCGACGCTACTCCAGTCAACTGCGGTGATATCGCCGTGATTTGGCGTATCTAGGCCAGTGGTGGGCGAGGATCGAGGCGGCGTTGGGGTTCATCTCGGCATGCCATGCCACGCTGCCGCCGAGGACGGCCTGGGCGCCCAGGTCCAGGCCGCCGTAGCCGGAGCACATGCTGCCGATGCGCGGCCACCCGCCGCCCGGCGCCTTCATCGGCGGGCCCCGCTGCGGGCCGTCGCGGCGCGCACGGCGGGCGGCGAGACCTGCACGGCGGCGCCGGGGCCGGCGGCGTTCTTCGCGGTGACGGGCGTGGCCGGCCGCTGGTACAGGGAGGCGGAGCGGGTGAGGATGATGGCCTCCTCGCCGGTGAGGGTGAGGAAGTCCGGCTCCGGGCCGGCCGGGTCCGCCGCGACCTCCTTGACCTTCCAGACCGCCTCTTCGAGGACTCCCCGGGAGGCCGCCAGGGACTTGAAGTAGGCGGTGCGGTGCGGCCACCGGTCGGACTCGGAGCTGATCCGTTTGAGCGTGACGGCGACCAGGGCGGGCTGGGCGCGCAGGATCGCCTTCGCGGTCAGCAGCCCGGCGTAGGCGTAGGCGAGGCTGCAGCGCCGCCAGGCGATGTCCTCGGGCCTGGTGGACTCGGCGGGTGTGGTGTCGTACTCGTCGACGACGTTGGACAGCAGCCTCTGCTGCACGTCGGCCATGGAGTCCAGGACGGCGCCGAGGCGGTTGGGGAGCGGATCGCGGTGGCAGTAGATGCTGAACAGCTCTTCGCTGAAGTAGTGCAGATCGGCGGCGGTGCCGAGCAGCCACTGGGCCTGGGTCTCGACGGAGGTGGTGGTCAGGGTGGGTCCTTGGGGTCAGCGGCGGGGTGTGGGGGCGCTGCTGCGGGGCAGCGCGGCGATCGGGAGGGGGTCGGTCCGCCGGCCGGGCAGGGCGCGGCGGAGCCGTTGGGTGACGCTGAGCGCGGCGGACCGGCGGGGCTTGGTCGGGACGGCGGAGTCGCCGGCCGAGGCGAGATGGTCGGCGTCGATCCTCAACTGCCCTGCGGTTCGCCGCAGTTCGGTGGAGGCGGCGCCGTAGACGGCGGCGGGGTTGACCGGCTGGGCGTCGGGCAGAGCCCAGACGTCGGCGCTCACGGCGTGCTGGAGCAGGTAGGACAGGTGCCGGGTGGCCTCGGTGACGCGGCCGTGAGCTCGGGCCAGCGACAGCGCGGTGAGCCGGGCGGCCGTCATGGTGGTGGGATGCGCCGGGAACTGGTCGGAGAACTCGGCCGCGGCGACCGCGCTGGTCTGCAGTTCCTGCATCGCGCGCAGGTGCCCGGCGACGTCGCGGGCGTCTGGCACGCCGGCGGCGGAAGCGGCGCGGGCGGTGGGCAGCTTCGCGGCGAGGGCCTCGGCCTGCTGCGCGACGTCGCGCAGGTGCCGCTGGTATGCCTTGACCTCGGAGGTGGGACGGGCGGTGGGCGTGGGGACTCCATCGGTTCGGGAGCTGCCGGGGAGGGCCGGCAGGTTCGGTGCGTCGTCGGATGAGGCCGCAGTCGGAACTCGGGCGGGGCCGACGCGGGTGTCAGGTCCGCCGCAGCGGTACGACCGTCGCCGACGGAGTGCCGGAGCGGGCTGGCGGTGCGGGTGGCGAGGCGGGAGGAGAGAGCAGGACCAGGGCCGACGAGCGGCGAAGCGCCGCGTCCACGCGGCGTTCGGCATCGCCCGCGGCCGGTGGGCGGTGCCCGGCCGGGACGACGGGGCGGCGGCGGGAGGCGAGGGCGGTGACCTCGGGAAGGCCGGAAGCGGTGTCCACGGCTTCACCCAGCGCTTCGGCCGCCGAGCGGACGGTGCCGCGGGCGGTCGCGAGAGAGCTGCGGGCGCTGCTCAGCGCCTCGGGTGTCGGCGCCGGGTCGGCGAGCAGGCTCGCCGCCCGGGCCAGCGCGGCCTGGGCGAGGGTGAGGGCCGTCGTCGTGGCGGTGAAGACGCTGAGCCCGGCGTCGGGGCCCGCGGTGTTCGTCACGCGGAAGAAGCTCTCGTCCAGCGGAACCGCGATCAGCTCGTGCAGGCGCACCATCGGCCAGGCCAGCTCCCTTACCTCGGGCAGCGGCTCGTGCGGGGCCGGCGCGGGGATGGCGTCGGCGAAGGCGGCCAGCTGCGTGGCGAGGTCGCCCAGCGTGTCGAGATCGTCCTGCCGTAGTCCGGCCGGGACGGGCGGCAGTGGAGGGTCGGTGCTCAACGGCGGCTCCTGGTAGGCGAGGTGAGGGGAGGAGCGGGAGCGTGTGCGGAGCCGGCGGGAGTCTCCGCCGGGACGGGCGCGAGCCGGTCGGTGAACGCGCGAACCACCTCGGCTCCCTGGGCCGCGCACCGGTCTGCGGTCTCCAGAGCGATGCCGGTGTGTTCGGCCTGGCGACGGCGCAGTTCCGCGGCGGGGCTGCCCGGTTTGGCCAGGGTGGCGGTCGCGCACTTGATCGAGAGATCGAGGGCGGCGCCCAGGTGCCGGTGGACGGTGGCGGCGCGGCTCATCGCGGCGTCGTAGGCGCAGGCCAGTACAGCCGCGGACGGGTTGTCCGCCGGCGGCTGGCGGCGGTAGTGCTCGGCGTTGTCTCCGCAGTGCCGGATGAACGCAGTCGCCTGGCGGCACTGCTCCAGCAGGGCGTCGCGGTCGGGAAGCCGGGGACGGGCCCGGAGGGGGTCGCGGCGGCGTTGTGCCCGAGGGCGCGCAGCATCCCGGCGACCGCCGCCAGGTCGTTGCGGTAGGCGGACGGGGCGGTGCCGGACACGGCACCGCCGAAGGTCGACGGGCCGGCGGCGGTGGGCGGCCTCACCGGCGTCGCCCTGCGACGGCGGCGTGCTGTCCGGGGAGGGCTGGCAGCGAGGCGACCGTGCGGGCGATCGGACCGGCGGCGGTGCGGGCGGTGGCGGCGACAGCCCTCGGGCCGGACGGCCGACGCCGGAGAAGGGGCCGGCGAGCGAGCGGGCGTCGCGGCGCAGGTCCTCGCAGGCGCCATCGAGGGTGAGGCGGGCGCGCGAGAGCGCGAGATTGAGCTGCTGGGAGCCGCGCTCGCGGACCTCCTCGGCGCGGGGGCCGCCGATGCCGTCGACCTCGTAGAGGCGGCCGGCCATGGCGGTGGCCCGGCCGAGTGCGCCGAGCGCCTCGCCCAGCTGGGCGGTCGCCGCGGTCAGGGATCGGACGACGGCCCGGTCGGCGCTCTGGGCGTGAGGGTGGTGCAGGGCGGCGGTGACGTCCAGCAGGTCGTCCTGGCCGTCGCGGATAGCCCGGGTGTGCGCGGCCAGTTCCTCAAGGCCCGGCAGCCCTTCTTCGCGGTAGGCGCGAGGGAGTTGGTGCTTGAGGTACTCGATGGTGTCGGCTGCCGTGCGGAGTCGGTGTACGGACTGGGGGCGGGGTGCGGTGGTGGGCAGGGGGGTCTCCGTGGATCAGCGGCGGGGGCGGGCGGCGGGCTCGCCCGCACGGTCGGCGGGACGCGCAGGCGGGGTGGCCGGCGGGGCGGGACTGCGGCTCAGGGCAGCGCCCTTGCGCCGGGCGGTGCCGAGAACGAGCGGCCCTCCGCGCTCCGCGGGGGTGGCGGTCGCGGCGCGCAGTCGGCCCTGAACGCGGTCGGCGGGGGCCAGAGCCCGGACCGCCGAGCCGAGCAGCGGACCGGCGGCGATGGAGGCGTCCAGCGCCATCACCCGGACGATGCCGGCCGAGGTGGCGGTGGCCCGCAGTAGGGCGGCGCGCAGGACGTGCTCCGCCCAGTAATCCGGGTCGCCGGGCATCCCGTCCGAGCAGATCTCCCGGACCCCGGCCACGGAGATCACGCCGGCGGCAAGCGCCCCGCGCCGTTGCACTTCCCACAGCACCGTCAGTTCGTCCAGCGGCTCGCGCCGGTGCGCGATCGCGGCCATGGCCAGGTAGACGGCGCGGTGGCCGGGGTCGACGAAGTCCTCGCCGATGAGCCAGGAAGCTACTGCGGGGATCCGCCCGGGCGTGCTGAGGAAGCTGGAGAGCAGCGCCCGTTCGTGCTGCCGGGCGGCCTCGATCGTCTTGGAGGCGTTCCCCGGCGGCGGCGGGGTGGGCAGCGGGCGGCGGGAGCGCTGGTCGATCGTGCCCCAGGCGTCGCCGAGCCGTTGGATGACGGCGTGCAGGGCGCCGGTCAGCTCGACGGTGGCCTCGACCGACTCGCTTTCGGCGGCGGCGAGCAGCCGGTGGGCGTGTTCCTCGAGCGCCCTCCGGACGGCGGTCTCCAGCACCATCCGGCCGTAGCTGGCGGCGTGCTCGGACCGGGGGCAGGTGGAGGCAAGGGTGTGGCCGTAGCTGGCGGTGACGCCGGGGACCTCGCAGGTGGCGGTGGCGATGGCGGTCAGCGCCCAGTCCTGCTTCTGGTCGTCCCCGGCATCCGGGGCGAGGGCCGGGTGGCCGGCGGCGTGCTGGGCGAGCAGGATCGCGAAGAACCCCTCGTGGGCCGGACGGTAGAAGTGCCGGGGCTCCAGCCACCCGGCCAGCAGCCCGACCTGGGACGGATCGAGCAGGCACGCGCCGAGCACCGCCTGCTCGGCCTCCAGCTGCGGGCTCATGTCACGGCTGACCGGTGTCACCGCGGCGCCACCTCCTCGCGGAGAGGGGCGGGGAGCATCAGGTCGCGCAGCCGGTCCAGGTCCTCTACGAGGGCCTCGTCGCGGATCCGGAGGCGGCCGGAGCCCACTGCCAGGTACCAGCAACCGTCCGCGCGGCTGATCGGCAGGAAGGCCAGGTCGTGGCGGATGATGTCAACTCCGTTGCACAGAAGGGTGGTCGAGGTGGTCAGCGGGAGTGCCGTGCAGGTGCGCGGACGCGCTGACGGGCGCCGGCCTGGTGAGAGCAGGTCACGCGACCGCCTCGCCGCGGCAGCTGAACGGGGAGCAGCCGCCCTCGGGTCCGTCCTCCAGCTCGTCCTCATCCAGGCCCAACTGCGTCTGCAGGGACCGGAGTTCGGCCCGGGTGAGCTTGTCGACCGGCGCCTGGTCGAGGGGCAAGCGCGAGCGGTGCAGGTACGCCTGCCCGAGCAGCGGCCGTCCATCGGCGTTGGCGCGGGCATTGCCGGCCCGGATCGCTGCGTCGAACTCCACGACGTCCGCCCACTCCTCGGGAGAGGTGTCGCGAATTTCCCGCCACTGGGCATTTCCGTGAAATGGGCAACCCAGGCAACTCGACTTCGGAGTGGCGCCCCATCCGTGCTCGGCAAGCAGCTTGAGGCAGTCCGCGCGGGACATGCCGAGCTCGATCAGCGGGAAGGTGTGGCGGGTGTACCGGACGTCGGAGTCCTTGGCCCGGTAGAATTCATCGGTACTGATGCCGATCCACTGCTCGGCGTACACGCCGTTCGGAACCCGGGCGGGATGCGGGTACCCCAGGATCTGCCGAACCTGCCGCTTTATCGGCTTAATTTTATACTCGCCAGTACATTGCCGCCGAGTCATTCCCGGACTGCCGTCCTGGTTGAGAATATAGAGCGGCATCGACGCGAACCTGTGAGCGGGGTCGAGGGCGTCCTTTCGGATGTTTCCGGATGACACTCGCAGAATCGGGATATTGGCCGGCCGGGCGATCTTCTGCTCCACCTCGTCCAGGTGCCGGTAAACCTTCGACGGCTCCCAGCCGGTGTCCGAGAAAACGGCGTAGTCCAGTTTCGGAAGCTCGCCCAACGCCGACAGGAGGAGTAGCGTTGTGGATTGTACGCCAGCGCCGAGCGACAGAATTCGAGTGGCCGGTTCGGTGGTGTAAATCATTCGGCACCACCGGCCTTGGCCATCGCCCGCTCGGTGATCAGAGCGGTCTGTCGGGAGCTGGCCGCACCGACCTCGGCGGCGCCCGGCTCCTTGTACCAGGGGCGCAGGGTCAGCAGCGCGGGTCGCAGGCCGGTCGCAAAAAGGAGCGCCGACCCCTTTTTCAGGGCGCGGATCTGGTCGGGCGGAAGAATGCGCTCCTGGCGCATGCTGACCGAAGTGGACCGGCCGGATTCCGACGTGGAGTGCGAAACCGTCTCCACATCGTGGTCGCCGACCAGGCGAGACAGTTTGTCGGCGAAATCTGCGTCGTCGATTCCGCTTCCCACGAGTTTGATGGTGGCCGCGCTCCACATGGCGTCCATGCCCGCCTCGCCCCACACTTTCTGGCCCTGGCGGTAGGACTGGAGAATGGTGATCGGAATGACGCCACGAGACCCAAGGTGGGAATACAGGTCGGGCAGGTCGCCGATTTTGCACACATTCGCGGCCTCGTCCAGAATGGCGAGGAGCGGCGGGTCGAGACGGCCTCCGGCGCGCTCGGCCTCGATGACCGCAGTGCGCATCACCGAATCCGCCGCAGCCGCGATCAGAGCAGAGGCGCTGCCACCGCCGTCCTTGGACAGCAGGAACAGGGAGTCCTTGCGGGTGACGAACTCCTCCGGCTTGAACTGGGGCAGGTCCGGATTCGGCGTGACCCACTTGGAGATCTGCGGGTCGAGAAGGCAGGCCGCGTATTGTCGGGCGGTCTCGAAAATTCCGTCGCGGGTTTCGACGGCGCCGGAGACGGTGCCCTGGAGCTGGTCCGCGATGGCGGTCATCTGGTGCGTGCGCAGCAGGTCGACCGGGGTGCGGTCGGACGGCACGGCGAGCCACTTGAGGACGTCCGTGATCGGCCGGTGGTCGCAGCCCGCGGCCAAGAACAATGCACACAAAGTGTTCTGGGCGGCGGTGGACCAGAAGTCGCCCTGGCTCGACTCGTCGACGGCCGCAGCGACGAAGTGGCCGGCGAGCCGTCGCGCGCCCGGCAGGTCCTTGGCGTCGGCCAAGATGTCCCACCACATCGCCTGCGGGGTGTGGGCGATCTGCTGCGGATCCATCGTCCACACCCGGCCGACCTCGGAGCGGGCCTCCAGGCACGCCGTATAGGCGTCGCGGGCCGCCTTGTTCGAGGTGAGCAGGACGGGGCCGGGGGCACGCAGGATCGCCGGTACGGCGATGGAGGTCGTCTTGCCTGAGCGCGGCGCCATGATGGCGACGCAGACGTCCTCCCAGTTGGAGCGGACCTCGGGGCCGGTGGGGGCGAGGTCGCCGAGCAGGATGCCGGTGTCGTCGGGGTTGATCTCGCGCGGCTTGGCCTTGGAGAGGCTTGGGCGCAGGTCACGCGCCTTGGCCGTGATCTCGGTGGGCAGCAGCGGTGCCAGTTCGCTGCGGCCAGCGAGGCCGGTCGGCTTGCGGCGGTGCTTGGACCACAGCAGCAGGCCGGCGGCGGCGAGCGCGATCGACAGCAGCGCCGGGGCGACGCGGGTGCTGATCAGCAGCAGGAGCGGACTGAGGTGCGGGAAGGCCCGGTCGGGGTGGAGTGCGGCGTCGACCGGCTGGAACGGGGCCCACAGGGCGTGGTCGGTGGTCGCGGCGGTGGCGGCGTTGCCGCCGAGCCAGGCGAAGGTGCCGAAGACGGCGACGGCGACGCCCGCGCCGATGAGCGCGTAGAGAAGGGCATTCGAACCAGGGCTGGCAGAAGGGGATTTGGGCGAGGCGGGCAGGAGCGGGTTCCTTGACAGGGGTTTCGGCCTGCCGGGCAGGGGCGCACGACGGCAGGGGCCCAGAGCGGGCGGGGAGCGGGCGGCGATCACGGCGGGACTACGGCCCGGGACGTGGGTGATCGGCCCGTTGGCCGGCGGGTGGTCAGCGGGAGGCGGAAGCCTTGGCCGACGTAGGTGTGCGGGAGAGGACCGGTGCGGGGGCGGCACCAGCGAGGGCGGCGGGACGCGCGGGCGGTGCCGTGCGGGTGCGGGCGGCAGCGGCGCGAGGCGCGGCAGAGGCCGGCAACTGCTCGTCGGTCTCGTCCGGTCGTGCCAGTTGGGCTTCGGCGACGCGGTAGCCCGCGGTGGTGAGCTGGGTACTCGCGTCCTGCAGGGCGGTGGCCATGGCGGAGCTGGGCAGCAGATCCTGGTCGGTGAGGGTCTCCAGCCGCTGGGAGGCGGTGTCCAGCAGCGCGGTGAGCCGCTCCAGCAGACCGGTCTCGGGGTCCATCACGGCGAGCGCCACCGTGGTGATGTCCTCCGCTGTGGTGGCTCGGTGGACCTGGGCGGTCGCCTGCACCAGTCGGGACTGCAGGTAGGCCAAGTCTCGTCCGCCGAAGGTGTTCTCGATCCTGCGGATCGGGAGCGGGGGCACCACGCGGGTGGCGTATCCGGCGTCGGTGAGGAGCTGCTCGGCGAGGCGGATGCGCTGGTTGACGTCGCTGTGGCCGGCGTCTTCGGCGGTGAAGATCGCACTGAGGCCGTCGTTGGAGAAGCCGGCACGAGCGAGGAGGGCCCGGCTGGCCAGGTCGGTGGCCTGGGCCCATGCGGTGCCGGTGGTGGTGGAGCCTTCCCGCACGGGGAAGCGGGCGAAGACGATCTCGGTGGGGTCGGGCAGGGGAAGTCCTTCCTGATCAGCGCCGCGGGGGGTGGCCATGGCCGGAGTGGCGGGCGTTGAACATGGCGCCCGCGTACTCGACGGCGGTGAACCGGCGGGTGGGATCGGCAGGACGGGCGGGCCGAGTGGCCAGCTTCGGCAGCGCGGCGGCGGACAGGGCGCCGCGGCGGCGGACCACGGGGGTGGGATCGGCGATGGCGGAGGCCAGGATCGCCAGGTACCGCACGGGTGTTGAGTGGCCGAGGACGATCGTCCACTGGTCGCTCCAGTCGGGCCCGAAGGAGGCGTGCGCCATCCAGGCGCCCACGCCCTCGCCGCACCGGTCGCCGGTCGAGGTGGGTGAGTGGGTGAAGCTGGTGGTGCCGTCCGGCGACGCGAGGTGGACGAAGTGCGGGTCGTCCTTGAGCTGCCAGCCGGCCTTCAACAGCGGGCGCCAGGCGGTCGTCGGCGAGGCGGTCGGCTCGGCGACCATCTCCTCCGGCATCGTGTACCAGTCGGCGGCGATGGCCTGGACGAACGCGCCGACGATCTCCCCTGGCGTGTCCTTGGTGAACGTGGCTTGCCAGTAAGGCACTTGATCCGCCGGATGCTTGCGGACGCTGACCCGGTAGAGGTGGAAGACCCGGTGCGGTTCCATGGCGATCTCGATCCGCCGGCACGGGCTGGTGGCGACGACCTGGGCGAGAGATTCGTCGAATCGGTACGGCCACTCGTGGAGGTGGAGCAGCGGCGCCAGGATCGGCAGAGGCCCGGGGCCGGCGAGGTGGCGGGGGCGGACGAGCGCCTCGTCCTGGGCCCCGGCCGGGGTGGACGTGGTCAACGGTGGGCTCCTCGGAGCGTCAGCGGTGGGGAGGTTCGACGATGCGGGAGTGCGGCGGCACGGCGACGGCTGGGGCGAAGTGGACCGACGCCGTCGTGCCGGCGGCTCGCAGTGCCGGGGACTGGGCGGTGGCGGCCCGGCTGCGGGTGGTCTCGTCCGCGGCCTCGGCGATGGCGTCGGCGGTGGCAGCCGTGCGGAAGGCCGCGGCGGAGATGGCGGTGGCCTCCGTGAGCAGCGGCTCCCACAGGGGCGGCCGGTCGCCGTACTGCTGCGCGACCTGGCGGCCGATCTCCGTGACGGCGTCGGAGAGTTGCTGCACTGCGCCGGGCATCAGGGTGAGGCCCAGCAGCACCTCGGCGGCCTCGTGGGCCGTCAGCGAGGGGGCGATCTCGACGCTCTCGGCGAAGGCGCGGCCGGCACGGGCGATGGCCTGGTTGGCGGCATCGAGGGGCCCGGTGGTGCGGGCGTCGGTCAACGGTCCTGCTTTCTACGGGCGCCGCCCGGATCGAGCCGCGGCGGTGACGACGGGAGAGGGGGTGGGGAGAAGACCTGTCCGGCGGCCGGGTATGCCGGCCGCTGCCGCGCGGGGACGGGTGAGGCCGGTGCTGCGGCTCTCGGCGAGCTGGCAGACGGCCAGGGCGAGGGAGCGGTCGCGGCCGGTGTCCACGATGGTGCCGTCCGGTCGAGCGAGCGGCGCGACGAGGCGGGCCTCGTGGTCGCCGACGCGCAGCAGCGCCCACCGGCACGCCGCCGAGGCGTCCTCGGAGGCGATGCCGGTGGCGGCCAGGATGCGCCGGGCGGTCTCCTGGAAGCGGTGATCCGCGGGGCCTGCGGCGTCGGGGTCGGTGCGCAGGGTGCACTGCCACACCAACCTGGTGCGCAGTGCCTCGGCGGGCCCGGCCGGCGGCGGCAGGTGCGCGGCCAGCTCCGTGGCGAACGCAATCTGGTCGGCCGGGACCTCCCCGGCGGGACGCCAGGCGTCGATGAGACGCAGGCGGTTCTGCTGCTGGGCGGCGGCGGCCGTGGCGGAGGCGAGCAGGTCGCGGGTGGAGGCGTACCGGGCGATCGTGGGGTACACGTCACCGTCCCGGCGCCGGCGCGACCGTCCGGCCGACAGAGGCGAGCACCGGCTCCGCGGCCGGGCTGCTGCCCGGACGGGCGGCGGCCTGTTCGGCGCGCAGGACCTGCACGACGAGGGAGGAGGCTGCCGCGATCCGTAACGGGCTGGCGCTCAGTTCGGGTTCTCCGTGACGCGGTCCGCGCTGGTGGCGGCGGCGGCCAGCTCGGGCAGGTCGGCCGGCTCGGCCTCCCGCTGGTCGATCCACCAGCTGGCCTTGTCCAGCGTGCGCAGCTGCTCCTCGACGGCCAGCCACGCCTCCTCGGGAAGCGCGCCCTCGACCACCAGGGCCTGGTAGGCGGTGGTCACCAGCTGGTGCCGGCAGCGCTCGCCCCAGGCGATGGCCCGCTGGGGGCCCTCCAGCGGCGGCATGCCGAACTGGCCGGCCCACGCGGTGGCGGCTTCCTGCTCCTCGGCGCGGCGAGCGGCGATCCACGCCTCGCGTTCAGCGGTGTCCTCCTTGCGCTCGGCGAGCCAGCAGTCGCGGCAGGAGCGGGTGGCGAGCCAGCGGGCGTAGGAGGCGCGCTTGTCGGCGGCGCGGGAGGACAGGTCATGATCAACGGTGTGGCCGCAGTCGTGTTCGACAGACCACCGGCTTCGGACAGCTATGTCGGGTCTCCTGTGAACTCGGTTTGATGGGAGAGGAATTGGGTCAGATCAGCGGGCTCGCCGGGAGTGGAAGGCAGGGGGCACCGGGGAAGTCGTCCCTGCTGTAGCCGGGCCAGGGCGCGGGGCGCGCGTGGACTGGAGCCGGGCGATGGTCGCGCGGGGGATTGGCTCGGTCCCGTTCCGGTCGTGCAGCGCCTTGACGGTGCGGTCGACCTGACTCCCGAGGAGACGGGCGGCGCGGACGGCGGGCCCAAGTGCAGCAGGCTGGTCCAGTGAATCCGCCGCCAGTTGCAGGACTTCCTCGAGCTCGCGGATCACAGGACCGAGGTGGCCGAGGAGGTCGGCCACCTCGACCTCCTCGGTGGGCTCCGGCAGCAGCTGGCCCAGACGGCGCACCGCCCACGAGCCGATGAGGCTCGCGTCGTGATCGCCAGGCTGGGCGCGGTTCAGGGCATCGGTGTAGGACATCGGCTCATCGGGAGTTCGGGCGTCCGGCGGCCCACGCGATCCGCGGGTCGACGGTCGGCGCGGACGCGGCGGTGATCGCGGCAGCGGTGGCGTGCAGGGCGGCGGAGGAGCGGAGCCGGCCGCTGGTGGCGAGTGCGGCGCAGGCACGGGGGCTGGCGGGGCCGCTCGTGCGGGTGGCCGGTGCGGCGGCGGGGCGGGCCGCGACGGCGGCGAGGTCCCTGCCCGCGCCGGCGAGCACGGTGGTGGCCTCGCCGACCACGGCCTCGACCCGCGCCAGGTCGACGCTGCCCGGGTTCGTGCGGACCTGGTCCTCGATCGCCCGCAGCCGGGAGGCGATCTCGGCACTCAGCGCGGCCCGGTCGTGCAGCAGGGCGTCCGCGCGCTGGTCGTCCCGGCTCGGCCCGGTCGGCGGGTGGACGACCGTGTTGAACGGGTCCGGCGCCGTCGGGGTGACGGGCCCGAGGACGGGCGCCTTGAACACGCGGGTCTCGAACGGGTCGTCGTTCTGCGCGACCTGGGCCGGCGGCGCGGCGGCCGGGGGTGGGGTGCGGTTCATCTCCGCGATCAGCCGGGTGGCGAACGGGTCGGTGGACTCGTACGGGCCGGTGAGCGGTTCGAAAGCCAGGTCGGAGGCGACCCGCAGCCCCTGGCCGCGCAGCGCGGCGACGGCGGTGGAGGCCCGCTTGTCGCCCTCGAACTCGGGCTCGTCCATGACGTAGAGGCCCGGGTGCCCGCCGGTGCGGGTGAAGCCGGCCTCGGCGAGCGCGTAGGCGGCGGTCTGGTTGCTGTGCGGGTTGGTGGCGACGATGCCCAGCTTCGGGTGGCGTCCGACGTGGACGTCGAAGCTGCGGGGCGGAGCCGGGGCGCTGGCCTGGACGACGGCGTCGGGGCCGGCGGCGCGGGCGGCCGGGCTGTCGAGGGCGGGATTCGTCGCGTCGTTGTAGTCGAAGGCGGCGTCCGCACTGACCTTGACCCCTGCTCGGCGCAGGGCGGCGGTGGTCTGGCGGGCGTGCAGGAAGATGTTCTGCTCGCTGCGGTCGAGGGCGTGCCGTCCGTCGGCCAGCTGCCGGAAACCCGCGCGGGCGAGCAGCGTGTGGGCGGTCGGTGAGGCATCGGGGCCGACCTCGGCGACGACGCCGTACTGCGGGTCGCGAGTGATGGAGACGTGCTCGGGGGTGATGCGCTGCTCCTCGGGGCAGATGGTGGACGCGGTCAGCGGCGGGCGGCCGGTGCCGGCGGTGGGGACGTGGGCACAGCGGGTCGGGGCTGATCGGATACGGCGGAGCCGGGCGCCGCGGTCGCGGCGCGGGCGGCGGCGGCACGTGCTGCCGCCGCCGGGGAGATGGCGACTGCGGCGCCTTCGAAGCCGGGCAGCGACGTTGGCCGGGAGGTGACTGGAACGCCCATCTCCCGTAGGTCGGCTGCGAGTTGGTCTGCCGTCCTGGACTGCGCGATCGGGTCGCGCTCGGCCAGGGAGTAGCGCTCCGGGGCGTCCGGGAGGCCGAGGCGGAACCCGGCGGCGGCCAGGGCGTTGAGGACGGCCGGGTCGCGACTGGCGGTGGTGGCGGTGATCCCGGCGGAGGCCAGGCGGCGGAAACTGACGCCGACGGGCTGCTGGTGGGGCAAGCGGTGTTCTCCAGGAAGGGCTCGGTCAGCGGGAGGCGGAGCGACGGGGGGCTGGTCCGGGAGGCAGCGGCGCAATGGTGGGGGCGACTGCCATCCGTGCCCGCCGTGATGGACGGGCGGCCTGGGCGCGGGTGGCCGGCGGGTGGGTGGTGTCCCGTAGCTGCGTCGCCCGGAAGTCGCGGCGAGCCTGTGGCCCGTACCAACTGGCGTAGTGGTCCGTAATGTTGAGGTGTTGCGGGTCGTGGCGCAGGATCATGTAGGCGTGGGAGTCGGCGCCTTCCGGAGTGCGGGCCAGCCACCACCCGACGCCGTCGTCCCAGTCGTGCATGGCCTCCACGACCACGGCGCCGGACACCACCTCGTGGGCGAGTTCCCGGTCGGCGGGGATCAGGCGGTAGGCGGCCAGGTCGGCGGAGACGATTGCCTGGGCTGTCTCCGCGACGCGGCCGACGTCGGGGAACGGGCCCTCGTCCTGTAGCCACCGGTAGTGCTGGACCACATCGCCGTTGCGCTGCTCGGGGCGGTGCCAGTTGGCGACCGGTACCCGGGCTGCGACCAGTCGGTCGACGAGCCGCCCCGCCCTGCGGATCTGCTCGTTCGGGTCGACGCTCCGGCGCTGGTGCCAGCAGTCCAGCGCATCACCCCGCCTGGAGAATCCGGCCTGGTAGATCGCTTCGCGGGCGGGCTGGGGCACCTGGCCGTTCAACACGACGAACTCGCCGTGGTCGTAGTCCCAGCCGAACGCCACCAGCCCGCCGGTGGTGCCGGGATCCGTCGTCGTGGGCATCAGGCTCCCGATCAGCGGCGCCGTGCCGAGGTCGGAGAAGCCGTCACCGGAACCGGCGCCGGGCCGGTGGCCGGGGCGGCCTCGGCCGCCTTCCGCTTCACCTCCTCCTCGCGAGCCTGGAGCAGCCGCACCAGGTCGGCCTCCAGCGCATCGCGTTCCTCGGCCGCCTCCTCCAACTTCTCGAACTGCGCATCCAGCTCGTCGAGGACGGCGTCGTCCACGCGCCGCTGGGCGGTGGCGACGTTGACCAGCCGCACGCGCTGGAAGGACACCGCGGTCTCGGCGGCCACCAGCGCGCGGTGCGTGTCGAGCACCCGCGCGGTCTTCGCGTCGGCCTGCGCCTGGTTGGCGATCAGGGCGGTGATGCTCTGGCCGAGGGCGGCCTCCAGGCGGGCGTCCTGGCGGGTGAGCGTCATGGTCGACATGCGTCTCCAAGAGGTAGGAATAGAAGCAGAGTTGGCGAACTGGGAAGGTCAGAAGGGGGGCTCCAGGCCCGGCCCGGCGAGTCCGGCACTGATCACCGGGCGAGGCGGTCCCACGGGAAGTGCGCCCGGGCGGCCGAGCACCACGGGGGAAGTCCGGCGGGCGGCGGCGGCCCGCGGGGCATCGGGCACCGGAGCCTCGGCCGCGTACCCGTAGGAGGTCCACTCCGCGCGTGCGGCGGCGAGGCTGGGGTGGCGGCTGGGGCCGTAGTGGCCGCTGTCCGGCTCGGTGTAGAACACCGCCGCCTCGCCGGCGCCGGGATAGTCGACCAGCAGCTCGATCGAACCCTCCGGCGCCTGGTGGTGCGCGTGGATCACCAGGTGGCCAGCGGCGACGTCCTCGCTCACCAGGTGCACCCAGACGGTGCGGTCGCCGATCGTCCGCGCCGGGCCTGGGGGTGACGACGTCCCCAGTGGCGACGGGGCCTTGGCGCGCAGGCGCTGCTCGTCCGCGCTGTACACCCGGGTGATCCCGTAGTCGGCGGCGGCCAGCAGGCGCCGGGCGTCGCGGATCTGCCGCTCGGCGGTGGAGGCGCTCGTGTCCCGGCGGATGCGGTGCAGCCGCAGGGCGTCGTCGCGGACGAACCCGGCCTGCTCCAGCCAGTACGCGCTGCGCCGGTCGGGAGGGTCGGCCACGATGGTCTGCCGGTCGGGCAGGTGGGCGATGGTGACGTGAGGGATGACGACTCCTGGGCGGTCAGCGGTGGAGGGTGCGGCCGGACCGGGCGGGAGCGGCTGGGATTGGGCCGCTGGGCTCGGCGCCGACGGGCGGAGCGGTGCGCGAGCCCCGGGAGACAGTGGCCTGGCCCCGCTGCTCGCGGGTGAGGCCAGCCGAGCGCCGGTAGTCGGCTCGCTCGGGGGCCGGAGGGGTGGCCGTAGGTGCTGGCCCTCCTGGGAAGGAACCCGGAGCGTTGCAGGATTCCGCCCGCGCCGAGGCTGGCCTGTGCGACGATGGCATTGCCGGGCTCGTTCACATCGGGGTCGATCACCACGCGGAGCAGCCGCAGGCGGTCGGGCGTGATCATGCCGCTTCCGGGGCCGCGTGCATCCGGGCGTCGGTGTCGAACAGGGCCAACTCCGCACGGTGCAGCAGATGTTGGACAACGAACGAACGCCCTGCCACCTTCCACAGGCCGCGGCCCTTGCCGAGGGCGGCGATGGCGGCAGTCTCGACGCCGCTGAGGCCGAGCAGTCCGGCGGTGGCGGCCAGCTGGTCGCTCTCCTGCCGGTAGATCACGCGGGTCGCGCAGTCGGTGAGCAGGCCCTCGGCGAGTGCCCGGGTCCGGGAGCCGGCATCGCCGGCCGACAGCAGGTCGCTAAGGCGGTGGATGATCAGCATGTTCGCGATGCCCAGTCCGCGGCTCAGCTTCCACTGGCTCTGCATGCGCTCCAGCAGCGCCGCGTGCCGCATGACGCGCCACGCCTCGTCGTAGATCACCCACCTGCGACCGCCGTTGGGGTCGCTCAGCGCCGCCTCCATCCACGCGGACGCGCAGGTCATCGCCAGCGTCAGCGCCGTGTCGTCGCCCGAGGAGCCGAGCCGCGAGAGGTCGATCGTCAGCATCGGGCTCTTCGGGTCGAACTCCGCGGTCGACGGCGCGTCGAACATCCCGGCCAGGTCGCCGTTGACCAATCGGCGTAGGGCATGGGCGAGGTCCTGGGCGGCGGCGCCGACCCGCCGGGTCGGGTCGCCGAGGGCGGCGTCCAGGACGGCGGCCTGCCCGAGGACGGCAGCGACGTCGCCCAGCAGCGGGACCTGGCCCGTGCGCGTGGACCGGTCGACCACCGCGTCCAGGGCGATGTCCATCGCCGTGTACTCCATCGGCGCCAGGTCGCGCCGCAGCACGGTGCGGGCGAGCGAGCCGAGCAGCAGCAGTCGCCGCTTGCGGACCTCGCCCGCCCAGTCCGCCAGGTCGACGCCCGCCGGAGGGGCCGGCGCGTCCAGCGGGTTGAGCCGCCCGGGGAGCCCAGGCCCCAGCGCGATGGTGGTCCCGCCGATTGCCTCGGCGACGGACGTCCACTCGCCCTTTGGGTCGCACGGCACGTAGACGCGGTAGTCAAATGCCGTGCTGCGCAAGGCAATTGACTTCGCCAGTGCCGACTTTCCCTGGCCGATCACGCCTGCGACCAGCGTGTTCGGGTTTGTGAAGTTTTCAACTTTCCCGTAGAGGGCGAAGGGGTCGAAGACGAAGCTGGCCTCGGCGTGGACGTCGCGGCCGATCAGGACGCCGGCGGATCCGAGACCGCCCTCGGCGAGGAAGGGGTACGCCGCGCTTGCGGTGGCGGTGGTCATGCGGTGCGCGGGAAGTCGCAGTCGGCCGCCGCGCAGGGAGGCGGGGCCGGGGCGTCCGGCTGCGGGGTAGGCGGGGAGGAGTTCGGCGTTCTCCTCGCGGCGGTTCTTCGGGCGCTGGGGGTGGTCGGCCTGGCGGGCGGTGCGGCGGGCGGCGGCGAGGTCGCGCTTGGCCTGGCGGCGGGCGGCGCGGTCCGAGCGGGTCGGGGTAAACAGGGGGGTGGCACTGGCGGAGCGCAGAGGAACGTTTCTCCTGTCAGATGCGAGGGGCTGTGGTGGGGGTGCCGCGCAGCTCGGAGGGGGTGGCGATCACCCGGACGCGGCCCGAGGTGGTGCTGTGGCGCTGGCAGATCACCATGTCCGGGGCGCCCTCCGGCAGCCGCAGCGCGCACGCCTCGCGGGTGGGGCGGCGCCCGTCGGCGCGCGGGGCGCGGTGGTAGGCGTCGTGGAGGGCATCGCAGGTCTGCCACAGTCGGATACGGGCGGCGTGGAGGTGGCCGGCCTCGGCCGGGGCGAGCGGCCGGGTGGTGCCGGTGTGGGTGTCGAGCAGCGCGAACAGGGCGACGCAGTGGGCGTGGAGGGCGTCCAACTCGCCTCGGGAGACGGGTTCTTGCTCCGGGATGGCGGTGTGGTGGTGGACGTCGACGCCTGCGGTCGCGAAGCGCAGGAGGCGGTGGTCGCCGGTGGGCGGGTGGTGCACGGCCGCCTCCCGTCAGGTTCGGGCGAGCGGCAGGGCGGCCTGCGCGAACGCCTCGGCCTGCTGCCAGCGCAGGAGCCGCGGGTCCAGGCCGGTGCCGGCGGCGGCGGTCTCGATCGAGGCGCAGGCGCGGCGCAGTTCCTCCGGGTTGTCGGCGCTGACGACCACCAGGCCGGTCAGGTCGACGTCGGCGTGGCCGGAGATCAGCTCGCGCTCGTGCTGCTTGGCGTCGGCGTACTCCATCGAGTCGGCCTCGGAGTCGACCTGCCCCTTGCGCACGCGCTCGGCGGCGTCGGCGATGATGCTCGACTTGGTGCGCTGCACCGCCTTGAGCGCGGCATCCAGTGCCTGCGGGCCGTAGGTGAGGGAGAGGGTGCGGCGGGCGCCGCCGGCGAAGACCAGCGGGTGGAGGAACCCGTGGGTGACCTCGCTTCGGGGCCACTGCTCGATCCAGTACACCGCGTGGCAGGCGGTGTCGGTGGTGAGGCGGCCGGGTTCCTCGACGACCACGACGGGGCCGGCGGCGGCCGGGTCGGCGACGGCCTCGCCGGTCTCCGACCACTGCTCCAGGTTGGCGAGCGCCTTCGGGTCGTAGGCCGAGCGGATCACGGCGGCGATCTCGCCGGTGCTGAGCCAGCCGCGGGGGTTGAGCCCGGCGTTGCGCAGCGACTGCTCGAAGCCAGGCGTCAGCTGGGACAGGACGCTGAACGCACCGGACAGGCCGCCGCCAGCCTCGCCGATCAGGCGGCGGGCGCCCTTGAGGTCGAGGCTGATGGCGATGTACGCCTCGTGCGGGGCCGCGGTCGGACCCGCGGCGGCGAGGAGGTCCTCGTAGACGGGGCCGGCGACCTTGGCGTCGGGCCGGCCGTTCTCGGCCCAGTAGCGGGCGAGGGCGTCGCCGCTGTCGGGGACGGTGCGCTCGATCACCTGGACGGTGGTGATGTAGCCGGTGCGGGCGAGCGAGGCCAGGCACCGGCCCCAGGCGTTGACGTTGCCGGCCTGGGTGGAGGGGTCGAGCAGGGCGAACGCGCGGGAGCTGACGCGGATGACGGCGGTGAGGGTGTTCTTCTGCGGGTTGTGGATCGCGCCGAGCGTGCCGCCGGGGGCGGTGACGGCGCGCAGGCTGGCGTCGGTGCCGGGCAGGTGGAGCAGGCCGTCGCGGCGGGGCCGGGTGGCGGGCCGGGCGAGCCAGACGAGCTGGCCCTTGGCGCGGCGCAGGTAGTACCGGATGAGGATCGGGGCCCAATCTGCCACGGAGCGGCTGTGGAAGCGGACGATGACGAGGGCGGCGGCCAGGGCCCAGAGCGGGGTGGCGAGTGCGGCTCCGGCGAGTCCGGTGGCGACCATGGTGGCCAGGAGCATCGCGCCGGCGGTGCCGACGACGGTGAGCTGGGCGGCGGTCAGCCCGAGCAGGACTCCACGTCGGGATCGGCTGGGGAAGCGGACGGTCGGTGTGGGAAGGTCGGCCGACAGGGGCGACTCCTTCGGTCAGGGCGGGGGCACCGGCCGGGGCGGGCGGTGGCCCCGGCCGGTGCTGGTCAGGAGGTCGGCGGCGTGGAGGAGCCGACGGGGCTGCTCGGTGCTGTGGACGGGCCGGTGGCGGCCACCGACGGGGTGGCGGGGCTGGCGGCGGACGCTGGCGGGGCGGCAGGAGCCTGGGCAGCGGCGCCGCGTGCGGCGCTGAGGACGACCTGCGGCGCGGCGGACCCGCCCGAGGCCGCAGCGGCAACTGCACTCGCGGGCTTGGCGGTTGGCCCCTCGCTCGCGCCGCCGGCGGCGGACTGGCCGGAGGCCGGGGCCCGGGAGATCAGCGGCTGGCCCTGGTCGCCGCCCGACTGGGCACGGCGGGTGATCAGCGCCTTTCCGACCGCGTCGCCGCCGCCTCCGGAGGAGGTGCCGGGGAAGCGGAACGTGCTCTGCGACGGAGACGACGAGCCCTCGCCGGAGCCCGAGTTGCCAGCGCTGCCGCCGACCGGGGCGTCCTGGCCGGGCACCTGCGCCGGGCCCTGCGGGGCGGCTCCGCCCGCTCCGCCAGCACCCGCGGTCGCGGCCATCCGGGCGCCCTTCTGGGCGGTCGCGGCACCGACCTGCAGGCCGGTGGCGGTGCTGCGGTGCAGGTCGTGGGCCTGTCCGCCGTCGCCTGCCCAGTGGACGAACTTGTAGATCGCCATGGGGCTGAGCAGCACCAGCGCCATGACGACGAGGCCGGCGATGATGTCCGACAGCGCCTGGATGCCGTCCTTGGTGTCGGTCTGGCCGAGCGCGGAGACGCCGACGAGCATGATGATCGTCATGATCAACTTACTGAACGCCACCGTGGCGGTGGCCTCGATCCACTTCCGGCGCCAGTCGCGGGTCGGCTCCCAGGCGCCGCCGGCCGCCGCGAAGGGTGCGAGCACGACGAGCACGAGGATCGTGACCTTGCGCAGGACCATCGCGCCCCAGTAGAGGATCGCCCCGGCCGCGCAGCCGAGCGCCACCAGCGCCGGGATCGCCCAGCCGAGCGGCGTCGTGACGGTGATCATCGACACCTTCACCAGCCGCCTGACCGCGTCGTCCATGCTCGAGTTGGCGATCTGGAACAGCCCCCGGCTGAGGGCGTCGACGATGACCAGCGAGACGCCGGTGAAGGTGATCGCCGTCATCGCGAACAGGGTCGCCGAGACGGTTCCGGTGACAGCCTGGCCGAGCGCCTGGCCATCCCGCCTCCACGCGGCGCGGATCAGCTGGAAGATGAAGGTCATCACCAACATCACCAGCGCGATCGGCAGGATCGTCGCGTAGTTGGTGCGGAACCACTCCGCACCCAGGTCGACCGAGGTCGTCTTGTCGACGGCACGGGAGGCGAGGTCGACCGCGCTCTTGGCGAGATCGCCGGCGGACTTAGCGACCCAGTTGCCGATGGAGTCGGTGACAGAATCGCTGACACCACCGACGATGACATCGCAGAGCAGGCCGGATCCGGGTAGATCACAGAAACCGATGGGCGATCAACTCCTACGTTGGGGACCGGTGGTGTAGGTCAGGGGTAGACGGTGGTGGCGATGGAGGCCAGCGCGCAGTCGCGGCCCGGCCGGCACTGGACGGCCAGGGTGATGGCGCGGTCCTCGGCGCCCCGGCCGCCGTCGAGCCAGCTGACGGTCTGCTTGCCGGTGACGGTGACGGCGTAGATGTAGGCGACGGTCAGCTGCGTCGGGTCCTTGCCGATCGCCTGCTGCCACGTGGCGGGCAGGTGCGCCTCGGCGGCCTCGCCGACGGCGTGCTGGCCGTTGTCGCGCATCCGGCTCCACAGGGTCGGGTCCGGCAGCTGGGCGGCGAGAGCGTCCGGGTCGGCGTACTTGGTCTCGTCGGTCAGCCAGCCGCGGAGCCCGGCCAGCTGCTGAGGCTGGGTCGCCGTGCGGGTGTCATAGCTCCACAGCGCGGTGGCGAACGCCTTCGCGTACGCGATCGGGTCGCTGGTGTGCGGCGGAGCGGCCACGACGGACACGCCCGGTATCGCCCCGACCGAGGGGGTGGGACTCGGTCCGTGCGGCGAGGCGGTCGAAGTCGATGAAGCAGAAGGGCTGGAGGGGGAGTTGGCGGCGCTCGGGGTGCGGTGGCCGCCGCCCGCCAGCCGGGCGGTGAGCCCGGCCAGCAGGGCGACGACCACGAGCACGCCCAGGCCGATCAGCAGCCGGCGCAGCAGGGTGGACTGGCCGGTGAACGGCGAGGACTTCGGCATCAGTGGACGCTGGTCCCAACCGTGCTGAAGAAGCTGACGATCCCGTTCGCGGCGCCCAGCAGGAGGGCACAGCCGGCCGCGACGAGGGCGCCTTGCTTACCCTTCTGCTCGCTGCCGTGCGAGCCGGTGTGGTGGCCCCAGGCCCAGACGATGCCACTGACGCAGAGCGCACCGACGACCGCGATGATCGCGAAGAGGTTGATCGAGCCGACGGTGGACTTCAGGACGGACAGGCCGGGCAGGCCGCCCTCGGACGGCGAGATGCCGGGATCGTAGGCCAGCTGCTGGGCCTTCGTTGCGGCGTCGGCGAGGTAGGTGAGCAATCACACTCCACGGCTAGAGGGGCAGGAAGATGCGCGGGCGGGCCGCGCGGGAGAGTGGAGAAGTGCGCGAAGTGCGCTGAGAAGGAAGGCAGTTGCCGTCAGGGGGCGATGCGGCGGACGGCGATGATGTCCGCCTTCCACGACGCGAGCGTGGCGATCTTGACCACGTCGCCCGTCTTGGGGGCGTGCACCACGAGGCCCTGGCCAATCGCCATGCCCACGTGCTCCGGGCCGTCCGGGCCGGGCCGGGTGTACAGCAGGTCGCCCGGGCGGATGGCGTCGACGCTCACGCCGGTGCCGTTGTGGACCTGCTCGTAGGTCCGGCGTTCGATGGAGATGCCGCCGGCCTTGTACGCCTGCTGCGTCAGGGACGAGCAGTCGCACCGGCCCATGGGGTCCTGGCCGTGCGCATCGGTGCAGGTGCCGCCCCACTGGTAGGGCGTGCCCAGCTGACCGAGGGCGAACTTGATGGCGTTCTGCACGGCAGGCGGGACATCGGTCGGGATCTGGTACCCGGCCGGCAGGACACCGGGCGGGATGACGCCCCAGTTGGTTCCGTCGTCGCCTCCGGTGCCGCAGCCGCTCGGTGTGGCCGGTGCGGACGGACTGGGCGACGGGGTCGGGCCCGGCGAAGGAGTGGGCGCTGGAGTCGAACTCCCCGACAACACCTGGGATATGGCCTGCTGGAGAGCGGTCGCCAGCGGCTCCCACTTGGCGTAGGCATCCGGGAATCCGGACCGCTGCACCTTCTGCGCCGCCACGGTGAGCGGCAGCTGCTCCCAGCCGGGAACCTCCAGCAGCGCCTTGTAGAACTTGGTCGAGGCGTACACCGGGTCCTGGATCTGCTCGGCCGTGCCCCAGCCCTGCGACGGGCGCTGCTGGAAGAGGCCGAGCGAATCCCTGTCCCCGTAGGACAAGTTGCGCAGGTTCGACTCCTGCAGCGCGGTCGCCAGGGCGATGACCCGCCCGCGGGCGGACACGTTCATCGAGATGCCCGTCGCCGTGATCGTCTTCGCGAAGGGGATCTGCACGGCCGGGTTATCCAGCCCGGCGACCGGGCCGACCTGCCCGGTCGCGCCGTCCAGGATCTTCTTGACCTGGGCGGCGACCGCCGCGCTGTCCACAGGTTGTGGACCGGGGCCGGGTGTGCAGGTGTCGGACTTGGTGGAGTCGTTGGCGCTGACCGCCAGGGCGGGGAAGGCGATGGCGAACGGCGCCAGGAGGAGGCCGGCGAGACCGCCGCCGACCCACTTCTGCCAGCTCATCGCGCCCCCCGATCGTCACCTCCGGCCGGGACGGAGTGAGGGTCCGGCGGGCGGGGATTGGGCATCCGCATCCGTGCGGTGAGGGCGAGCAAGGCGGGGGCTCCTGTCGGATCGTGTGGCCGGGTGCGGGGTGGGGCCCGCTCCACCCGGGTGCGGGCGAGCGGGCCGGCGAGAGCGGCAGCAAGCCGCGCTCGTAATCTCGAAAAAGGCATGGGTGTCCCCTGGAATGGGTGGGGTGGAATTCGCTTGCGGTGGCCGAAGGTATCGAATCGAGGGCTCGCAACCTAAAACGGCGTGGGCCCTGCGGTCCGGGATAACCCGTCGGCAGGCCCGGAGGACGCTAATGCCTTCTCGACTCGCGACCAAAAACGGGCTGCTGGTCGTCGGTCAGGCATAAGCCGGTGTTCCTCCGGGGTGCCCCACCGTAGAACCAGACTGGCTCGGAACCTAAAACGGGATATCCGGGCCGGTCGATCTCCGGGGGTGTGGCAGACGATAGGTGCAGTGCGGCTCGCAACCTAAAACGATCTTCGTGAAGGTGGTCGGGAGTGCGTTTTAGGTTGCGAGCCGCACCTGGGCTAGGTTCCTGACGCAGCCGCAGCCCGAGCGTTCCGGAGCCGCCTCGCCGGCCTCCCGACACCAGCCGAAAGGCCAGGTCCTCCAGGGTTCCGGCTGCCTTCCCCTTCCCCGACCAGGAGGTCAGTCCGCCCCTTGCCCTACGAAATCCACCAGGGCGACGCCCTCACCCGGCTCGCCGCGATCCCTTCGAACTCCATCGACGCCGTCATCACCGATCCGCCCTACAATTCGGGCGGACGCACCGCCCAGGAGCGGACCGGGCGAACGGCCCGCGCGAAGTACACCTCGGCCGATGCCGCCCACTCCCTCGCCGATTTCCCCGGCGAGAACAAGGACCAGAGGAGTTACACCTACTGGCTTTCCCAGCTCCTGGCCGAGTCCTACCGTGCGACCAAGAACGGCGGCGTCGCCCTCGTTTTCACCGATTGGCGCCAGCTGGCCGCTACGAGCGACGCGCTGCAGGCCGGCGGCTGGATCTGGCGTGGCGCACTCGCCTGGTACAAGCCCGCCGCCCGACCGCAAAAGGGCCGTTTCACGCAGCATTGTGAATTCGTGCTGTGGGGCAGCAAGGGCCCCATCGACGGCGACGCCCACCCGGTTTACCTGCCCGGCCTGTACACCGCCTCCCAGCCGCGGGCGGGCCGCGTCCACATCACCCAGAAGCCCGTCAGCGTGATGCGGGAGCTGGTCAAGATCTGCCGCCCGGGCGGCACGGTGCTCGACGTCTGCGCGGGCAGCGGCAGCACTGGGGTCGCCGCCCTGCTGGAAGGCCGGAACTTCGTCGGCGTCGAGGTCACCCCGCACTACGCCGGCATCGCCGAGCAGCGCCTCGCGGAGACCGAGCGGCAGATCGCCGAGGGCACGACCGACCCCGAGGCCGCGGACGAGGAGCAGGCCGAAGCCTGATCACCGACAGCCGGGCCGCCCCCACCGGGGCGGCCCGGCCCCGCCCGAGCCCGAAGGAGACTCCCTGAGCCCCGCCCCCGACCTCGAAGTGGTGGTCACACCAGGCCACTTGGCCGGACCGGGCGACGCCGAGGCTGCCCTCGCCCCGGTCCTCGAAACATCCCCCACCCGGGGCCGCTACAGCCCGGGGCAGGACACCACCGTCGCCCCGCATGAGTCCCTCCTCGCCGCGATCGAACTCGACCACGACACCACCACCGGGCCCCGCTGGACCGTCGCCGCGTACGCCTCGCCCGTCGGCGAACGGACCTGGAGTGCCACCTTCTGCACCCGCACACCGGTCGAGGTCGTGACCGCGGTATCCGAGCGCCTGGCCCACGCCCTGACCGCGACCTCCGAAGCGGTGCGCGGCGAACTGCTGTGGGGGCGCCGATCGCTGGACAACGACATCGCGGCCGACCTGGAAGCCGCCGACGAGACGTGGCAGCGGGAGACCGCCCCCGTCCCCGGCGTCTACAGCTACACCCGCCCCGACGACACCGCCGGCATCGCCGTCAACCACAACATCGGCGACATCCGCGGGCTCGGTCCGACCGTCACCGTCTGGGGCGGCCCCCGCGGATACCCCAGCGAACGCTGGCACGCCGCCTTCACCGGCCACACCCCCAACGCCCTCATCAGCGCCGCGCTCGACGAGGTGGTCAACCCTCTGCCGGCGCTCCGCCAGCGCCTCCGCCCCGCCCCCGGACGCCGACCACGACGAGCTGGGCCTCTCGGCTGGCGTCGATCAGTGCCGGGCGGATCGGGGAATGTACGAGGCGCCGTGGGGCGTGCGGGCCGCGCCAACCGGGACGCGGCTGCGCGGAGCCGCGCCCCGACGGGTGTCAACGGGCGAGGGCGTTGGGCCCGTACGTCGTCTGCGGGTTCGCTTCACCCTCGTCAAGCCTGCGGATGGGGGCGCACCGTGCGGACCTGTCAGTCCGCGAAGAGGTGCGGGGCTTCCTGCCGGACTGGGGCCGATGGGTTCTCCTCGGTGTCCTGGTGCCGGTAGTGGTGGACCCGGGCGTCGGGGCCGGGGAAGAACTCCGACACGCGGCCCGTGTCCGACCAGCGCACGTCGTACGGCGGGCTGCCGTCCGTGTGGTGCAGCGCCACGACCTCACCGTCGCGACGCGCGACACCGGGGCGAGTGCCTTCGACGATGATCCGGTCTCCGACTGAGGCCTTCATCTCACAATCCCTTCCTCCCGGGGCTCTTGTCCCGGAGCGGTGGCCCAGTACGATCGCTCAGCGGACGAGGACACGTTCCCCGGAGCGGGGGACGACGGCCGTCCAGCCGAGTTCGCGGTCGATCCGGTCGCGCAGGGACTGCGCGCCGTCCGGCTCGCCGTGGACCAGGTAGGTGGCGCTGGGCGGTGGGGCGTGGCGCAGCCAGTCGATGATCTCGGCGGCGTCGGCGTGGGCCGAAAAGGCGGGCACGTTGACCACCTCGGCCCGTACGGGGATGTAGCTGCCGTACATCTTCAGCACGCGGGCGCCGTCGACGAGGTCGCGGGCGCGGGTGCCTTCGGCGGCGAAGCCGACGACGATGACGGTGTTGCGCGGGTCGGGCAGTAGTCGCCGCAGGTGGTGGACGACGCGGCCGCCGGTGGCCATGCCGGAGGCCGAGACCAGGATGGACGGGACGCTGGAGTGCTCCAGGGCCAGGGACTCCTGGAGGGAGTGGATCAGCTGGAACGGTTCGGGGTCGAGGGCCGAGGTGCCTTCGTCGAGGATTTCGGGGCGCAGTTGGCCGGAGTGGCGGGCGAAGGCCTCGTGGTAGATCTGCAGGGCGGCCAGGGCCATCGGGCTGTCGACGTAGACGGGCGCGCCGGCGGGTAGCCGTCCGGCCCGGCGCAGCTCGGCGAGCTGGTGCAGGACGACCTCGGTGCGGTCGACGGCGAAGGACGGGATGACAACGGTGCCGCCGCGGGCGAGGGTGCGGTTGATCGCGGCCGCGAACCATTCGCGGGCGGCGGTCTCCTCGTGGTGGCGGTTGCCGTAGGTGGACTCCATCAGCAGGACGTCCGCGCCGCTGAACGGTTCAGGCGGGCGCAGTAGCGGGTGGACGGGGCGGCCGAGGTCGCCGCTGGCGGCGAGGGTGTGGCCGTCCTCCATGGTCAGGTGGGCCCAGGCGGAGCCGAGGATGTGGCCGCCGTGGTGCAGCCGGAGCACCATGCCGCCGGTGATCTCGACGTCGGAGTCCAGCCGGACGGGGTCGAACATCCGCAGGGTCTTCTCGACGTCGTCCTCGTCGTAGAGCGGTTGGGCGGGGCGGTGCTTGGACCAGCCGTGCTCGTTGGCGTGGTCGGCGTCCTCGCGGAGCAGGTGGGCGCTGTCGCGCAGGATCAGTTCGGCGAGGCGGGCGGTGTCGGGAGTGGTCAGTACCGGCCCGCGGAAGCCGTCCCGGACGAGTTTGGGCAGGTAGCCGCAGTGGTCCAGGTGGGCGTGGGTGAGGACCACCGCGTCGATGTCGGCCGGGTCGAGCGGGAGTGGGCGGCGGTTGAGCCGGCGCAGTTCGGCGAGGCCCTGGAACATGCCGCAGTCGACCATGACCCGGGCGCGGTCGGTCTCGACCAGGAACTTGCTGCCGGTGACGGTGCCGACACCGCCGAGGAAAGTCAGCAGGCCCGGGCGGGGCTGCGGATGAGGCGAGGTGGCGTCCGTCGTCATGGCGACCTCCGAAGGGAATGGTCACTTCCCATCATGGCGAGTGGCGGCTCGGCCGTCGCGGGCTGCATCGGCCCTGGCGGCAGGACCGAACGGCCCTGTGCGGTCCCGCTCCGGCAGGCGGACAGTGGAAGTACGGAGACCGGACGTGGAGGAGTGAGGATCATGCAGCATCGCAGCGTCCACGACGTGATGACCCAGGAGGTCGTCACTGCGAGACCCGACACGCCCTTCAAGGAGATCGCGGCGCTGTTCCACCGCAACGACATCACCGCCATCCCGGTCGTCGACGACCAGGAGCGCCCGATCGGCATGGTCTCCGAGGCCGACCTGCTCCGCAAGGAGGCCGTCCTGCCCGACCCGGAGGGCCGCACCCCGGGCCGCTGGCTGGACGCCGCCGACCGAGCTCGTGCCGAGGCCGAGACCGCCGGCGGGCTCATGACCAGTCCGGCCGTCACCGCCCGCGCCTCCTGGTCCGTTCCGGAGGCCGCCCGGGCCATGGACAGGCACAAGGTCAAGCGGCTCCCCGTGGTCGACGAGGTCGGCAGGCTGGTCGGCATCGTCAGCCGCCGCGACCTGCTGCAGGTCTTCCTGCGCCACGACGCCGCCATCCGCGAGGAGATCGTCCACGACGTGCTCGGCCAGACGTTGTGGCTGGCACCGGGTGACGTCCAGGTCGTCGTGCACGACGGCGTGGTCACCCTGACCGGACGGCTGCCGCGCCGCAGTCTCGTTCCGATCGCCGAGCAGCTGTGCCGTGCCGTGGACGGTGTGGTCGCGGTGCACCAGACCCTCGACTGGAGCGAGGACGACACCGATGTCCACCTCGAACACCCGCGCGCCTACCACGCCGACCGCTGAGTTCGACCTGAACGAGCAGGTCCTGGGCGCGCGGTGCGCGGCTCTGGCCCGACGGCACGGGACCGCGCCCTGGTCCACCTGACCGCCTCCGCCACCTGATCCGCGTCGGAAGCCTCGGCGGCCCGGTTTCGTGGGCGTGCGCTCCGCGAGCGCAGTCGGGTCACCGAAGGCCCCGATGCACCCCCTTTGGAGCACATGATGGCGAGTCAGTGGAACACCGTCGGCGAGGTGATGACCCACGCGGTGGTCGCGGTCGGCCGCGACGCGACATTCCGCGAGATCCTGGAGACCCTTCAGCAGTGGAAAGTCAGCGCCGTCCCGGTGCTGGCCGGCGACGGCAGGGTTGTAGGCGTGGTGTCCGAGGCGGACCTGCTGGCGGCCGAGGACCGCGAGAAGGGCAACACCGAGGGGCTGACCGCCGCCGGCCTGATGTCGGCGCCCGTCGTCTCCGTCCATGCCGCCAGTCCGACCGCCGAGGCCGCCCGGGCCATGGCTCGCGGTAACTTCAAGCGGCTACCGGTGGTCGACGCCGAGGACTGCCTGATCGGCATCGTCAGCCGCAGCGACCTGCTGAAGATCCACCTGCGTACTGACGAGGACCTCGCCGACCAGGTGAGGTTCGAACTCCTCGCCGTGCTGAAGCCCGAACAGGCTTCGGCCGTCGACGTCCGAGCGAAGGAGGGACGGATCACGCTGAGCGGGACGCTGCCCGACGCTTCGGCACTGCCGGTGCTGGAGCGGTTGGTGCGTGCCGTCCCCGGCGTGGTGGACGCCGAGGTCAGGCTCGTCGCGTCCGACTGACAGGTCACCGGCGTCGCCCCTGCGGACGTGGTCTGCCCGCTCAGGGGCCGGGAACCGTTCGTTGCCGTGCCTCGATCGATCGGCGGGCCTCGTCGGTCAACGACCGCAGCCGTTCGGAGACGGCGGGCGCCGAGGCATGCGGGTCGACGATGCGGCGGGCGGCGTCCGGGAGTTCAGCGAGGTCGGCCTCGAACCTGGCGCGGGCTTCGGTGAGTGACCGGGCGGGGCCGGTGCGGCGGCCGTCCGTCATCACGGTCTCCAGCAGTGGCCGGGTACCGGCCGGGGCGGGCTCGTCGGCCAGCGCGATGGTGTCGGCGAATCCGGGCGCGCGATGGACCTGCTTCGCCCCGGGTGCGGTGACCTTGCCGGTGGAGAGCTTCATCATCGGCCGGCCGTCGTAGGCGACCAGTTTGTAGGCCGCGTCCAGGTAGGGGGCATCCGCCGCGACCCCGACCAGGGTGCCGACGGCGAACCGATCGATCGGCGCACCGGTGCGCACCAGCTCGTCCACCGCGTACTCGTCCAGGCCGCCGCTCGCGGTGATCTCCACCTCTGGCAGACCGGCCTCGTCGAGGATCCGGCGGGCCGAGACGGCGAGCGCGCCGAGATCTCCGCTGTCGAGGCGCACCGCGCAGCCCTCGTGCAGCCCGAGCTCGTGCAGTACCCGGGCGGCCACCGCCACGCCGGCCTCGGTGGCGTAGGTGTCCACCAGGAAGGTCACCGGGCCGGGGTGGGCGCGGGCGAAGGCCCGGAACGCCGCGGCCTCGTCGTCGAACGCCTCGATGTACGAGTGCGCCATCGTGCCCACGGCCCGCAGGCCGTACCGGCGCGCGGCGGCCACGTTGCTGGTCCCGGCGAAGCCGACCAGCGCGCCGAGGCGAGCCGCTTGCTCGGCCGCCGCTACGCCGTGGGTGCGGCGCAGCGAAAAGTCCACCAGCGGCCGACCGGCCGCAGCGAGGACGCACCGTGCGGCCTTGGATGCCACCGCCGTCTGGTGGCACACCTGGTTGAGCAGGAACGACTCCACCAGCTGCGCCTCGGGCAGTGGCGCGGTCACTTCCAGGAGGGGCTCGCCGGCGAGCACGATCCGTCCCTCGGGTACGGCCCGCACCCCGCCGGTGAAGCGCAGTCCGAGCAGTGGCTCAAGGTCCCGGTACGGCCGTCCGAGGGCAGCGGCGAAGGCAGCGACGTCCTCCTCGTCCACCCGCAGTCCGGAGAGGAAGTCCAGCACCGGCTCCAAGCCCGCCGCCACCAGGAAGCCGCGGCCGGGCGGGAGCCTCCGCACGAAGAGGTCGAACGTCGCCGGGGCGGTCATCCGCTCCCACAGGTACGAGTGTGCCATCGTCACCTCGTACAGATCGGTGACCTGGGCCGTCGACATCGCCTCAGCCTCCGGATGCCAGGGACGTGGGCTGCGGCGTGATCGCGCCAACGGGTCCGAGCCTGGTACGGGCGATTCGGCCGTCATCGTGACCGCGGCGATCGTCTGTGTGCTCCGATCTCATGAAGCGGACGTCTCCGGGCCGGCGCTTCCCTGCCCGCAGTCGGCCGTGGATGATGGGAGTCCTGTTTCGGGTACGAGGTGAAGGTCGGTGGACCATGAGTGACCACGTCCATGTGCGCCTGCGCCAGGGGATTGCGTTGAACGACGACGGTGACCTGGTGGAGCAGTTCGCCTGCCGCTGCGGTGAGGAGTGGACGAGGACGCACCCGGTCGAGGGCGGTCGGCCGGACCGGTGATCCACCGCGCTGCCCGGCTCACGGGAGTCCGGTGGCGCCCGTCAGATTGCGGAGCCACGGACCACCACGACCGGGCACGGGGCGTGCTGCACGCAGTACTGCCCGACGGAGCCCAACAGGGCACCTTCGAAGCCGCCGAGCCCGCGGTGCCCGACGACCAGCAGGGACGCTCGCTCCTTGGCAGCGGCCAGCAGGACCCAGGCAGGGGTGCCCTCCCCGACCCTGAGCCGGATGTCCACCGGCGGCTGGGAACCCACCGTCTTCTCGACGTTCTCGGCCAGGACCTTCCGCGCCAGGTTCTCCAGCTGTGCTTCCTCGCCGACCTGTACCGCGCTGCCCCACCCGGAGAACGGCGGCTCCCAGGCCATGACCGCCTCCACCACGGTGTGCGTGAGTCCAGCCTGCTGCACGGCCCAGCGCAGAGCTCGTTTGGACTGCTCCGAGCCGTCCACCCCGACGACGATCTTTCCCTCGAGGGCCGGTTCCTGAGCCATGGCTTCGTCCTTCCGATCAGGCCGACGACGAACTCCGAAGGCAGTCGCTCGACAGGTGCGTACGGCGCCCGGTTGTTCGGACCGGGCACGCCCGGCCTGTGACGGCGTCGCCGAGCAACGCCCGCTCTCCTGCAGGATCGGCCCCCTGCGGCGGATTCGCACGCGGACCGGGCGGGCCCGCCCGGACGTCTGAGCCAGGTGGACCGATGGGCCCTGCCCGTCGTGGTCGCCGCGGAGCACGATGGGGCGTGGAGGGTCGAATGCACCAGATGATCGCACCGATGCGTTTTGCCACCCGGCATCCGACGGGTCGGGCCCGGCCCGGGCCGCCGCGCGAGCCGCCGAAGCCCGCACCCGCCCCTCCGCCGCCCTGGCGCCGTTGGCTGCTGCCCGCGGCGGTCGCGATCATGCTGCTGCTCATCCTGCTGTCCCGCAGCCCGTCGGGGACCGGCACCAGCTACAGCTACAGCGACTTCGCCGGAAAGCTGGGTGCGGGTCAGGTCCAGACGGTCGAGATCACCGACAAGGGAGCGATCACCGGCTCCCTCAAGGACGGAACCAAGTTCACCACCCAGATCCCGACCGCCCTGGACAGCAGTGCACTCACCGCCCAGCTGCAGTCCCAGCACGTGGAGATCACCGCCAAGCAGAGCAGCAACGGCAGCTCGTTCCTGTCAACTCTGCTGATCTTCCTGCCGCTGATCCTCATCGGCGGGCTGTTCCTCTGGTCCGGCCGGATGGCGAGCCGGGCCATGACCGGCGGACTGAGCGCGATCGGCCGCTCCCGCGCGAAGATCATCGAGGCGGAGCGCCCGGACACCCGGTTCGCCGACGTTGCCGGCTACGAGGGTGTGAAGCAGGAGGTCAGCGAGGTCGTCGACTTCCTGCGCAGCCCCGAGCGGTATGCGGCCGCGGGGGCCAAGGGCCCGCGCGGTGTGATCATGGTCGGCCCGCCGGGCACCGGCAAGACGCTCCTCGCCCGCGCGGTCGCCGGCGAGGCCCAGGTGCCGTTCCTGTCGGTGACCGGCTCGGCGTTCGTCGAGATGTTCGTCGGCGTCGGCGCCTCCCGGGTCCGCGATCTGTTCGACGAGGCGCGCAAGCGGGCACCCTCGATCATCTTCATCGACGAGATCGACGCCGTCGGCGGCCGCCGCGGCGGCGGCACGAGGCTCGGCGGGAACGACGAGCGCGAGCAGACCCTCAACCAGCTGCTCGCCGAGATGGACGGCTTCGACCAGTCCACCGG
The DNA here is from genome assembly GCF_042677465.1 of Kitasatospora sp. NPDC127111. Classification (NCBI taxonomy): domain Bacteria; kingdom Bacillati; phylum Actinomycetota; class Actinomycetes; order Kitasatosporales; family Streptomycetaceae; genus Kitasatospora; species Kitasatospora sp. NPDC127111. The sequence goes on along the minus strand of NZ_JBHXTG010000011.1, from coordinate 110,725 downwards.
CATCGTCGTTCTCGCCGCCACCAACCGGCCTGACGCGCTGGACCCGGCGCTTCTGCGGCCCGGCCGGTTCGACCGCCAGGTCACCGTGCCACTGCCCAACCAGGCCGAGCGCTCCGCGATCCTCTCCGTCCATGTGCAGGGCAAGACCCTGGCTTCCGATGTGGACCTGGACCGCATCGCCCGCGCCACCCCCGGCTTCTCCGGCGCCGACCTCGCCAACCTCGTGAACGAGGCCGCCATCAACGCGGTGCGCGCAGAGCGCGCCACCATCACCGCTCACGATCTGGACACCGCCCGCGACCGGGTGCTGCTCGGGCGCAGGGAGTCCTCCAACGCCCTCCTGCCGGAAGAACGCCGCTCGGTCGCCGTGCACGAGTCCGGGCACGCCCTCATGGCCGCCCTGTGCGAGCACGCCGACCCCGTCGCCAAGGTCACCATCCTGCCCGCAGGCATGACCCTCGGCGCGACCGAGCAACTGCCCGAGGCGGAGCGGCACCTGTACAGCGAGAGCTACCTGATGGACCTGCTGACCGTCCAGCTCGGCGGCCGGGCGGCCGAACTGGTCGTCTTCCGCGAGGGATCCACGGGTGCCGCCAACGACCTGGCCAACGCCACCCAGGTCGCCACCCGCATGGTCCGCGAGTTCGGCCTGTCCACCGAACTCGGCCCGGTCGGATACGCCACCACCGCCCCCCAACACCTCGGCCCCACGCCGGAGGACCTGCTCCGCAGGCCCTACTCCGAATCCACCCAGCGCACCGTCGACGAGGAAGTCGCCCGCCTGCTCAGGCAGGCAGAAGCCCGGGCAGTGGACCTGCTGCGCAGCCACCGCCGGCAACTGGACGAGCTCGCCGCGCTGCTCGTGGAACACGAGACGGTGGACGGCACGGTCGTGCTCGGCATCCTGCACCGGCATCAGGAGCCGCCCGACCTCGGCCGATCGCAGGAAAGCGGGAAATAGCGTGTGGGGCGGCCGGGAGCGTGCGGAACGGCCGAGCTGAGGCCCCACGACGAGCACGCCGAGTGGGGCGCTACTGCGGTCGGACGATCACGACCGGGCAGGGTGCGTGCAGTGCGCACTGCTGGCTGACCGAGCCCAGCAGTGCCCTGGCGAAGGTGCCGCGGCCGCGGCTGCCGACGACCAGAGCTTCGGCTCCCTGCGCGGCGTCGAGCAGCGCCTCGGCCGGGTTTGCGCGGACCACGTGCGGCCTGACCTCCACGGGCCGGTCCTCGCCCAGCACCTTGTCCAGCTCCTCCGCGAGCCGGCGGTGCGCCACGTCGACGTCGAGGTCGGGTGGCACGGCCGGTGCCGACCATCCGTACAGGGCCGGGAACTCCCACCCCGTGACGGCGTCCACCACCCCGCCGACCAGCTTCGCGTGCTTCACCGCCCACCGGAGCGCGGCGTGCGACGACGGCGAGCCGTCGAGCCCCACCACGATGCGGGGAGGCGATTCGCTGCTGCCCATGGCCCGGCACCTCCTTGCGACGTCCCTCCCTCTTCCACGCTGCGCGACGATCGGGAATCCGCCAACTCGGGGGCCCGGGACGATCGAGGACCCGTCGGTCCTGTTCATGAGTCCGCGCGGCCTGGTCACCGGGCACTGCGGTGCCGGTTCTGTGCCGCCGCCCAGCGCCGCCGTACCGCGTCCTCGTGCTCGGCCTGCTCCAGGGCCTGGTCCGAGGCCGTCAGCTCGGCGCTCAGGCGCGGGATCCAGTGCCGGCGCAGGGCACGGAGCCGCCGACCGGTCCGCTCCGTCTCCGCGGCCATGAGCCCGGCCGCCGTCCGGGCGGCGGCGAGGGCGGCCGCTGCCCGGACGGCCTCGCGGTAGGTCGCCTCGGCCCGGAGCAGGGCGGTGTTGGCGGGCGCAGGCTCGTGGTCGGCCCGCACGGCGTCGGTGCAGGAGGGCGCGGAAGGGTGGCGTACCCCCATGGAGACGGTCCACTCGACGGCGATGTCGGCGCGGCCCGCCACCGCTGCCGTGGTCAGGGCCCGCTCACCGCTCAGCAGCAGCCCGCGCAGCAGCCAGGTCTCGGCTTCGCCCAACCGCTCGCGCCAGGTCCGCTCGGCGTCGTGCTCCTGCTCGACCAGTTTCCGGTGGTGGTCGCGGAGAATCCGCAGTTTGCGTTCCAGCAGGTCGGCGCCGCGTACCGCGATATCCAGGCTGTGCCGCAGGCGCAGCCGGGAGACCCGTCCGGGCGGCGTGCGGCGCCGGGCGGTCACCGCGCACCGCGTGCGTCGAGGAGTTCGGACGGCAGCATGGTCAGTTGACTGCGCGGCAGAGAGAGCAGGACCTCCCAGGCCTGGTTCAGTGCCTCGTCCAGCGGCCGGTTCTCGTCGGGCCGCTGGGCGAGGAATCGGTGCGGATAGGCCTCGTCGAGTTCCAGGTAGCGCAGGTCGGCGGGGCTGAGCGCCGAGCGGCCGATCAGGTCGGCGAGTTCGTGGACCTGACGGGCCCGGGCGAGCGCGGCGAGCAGCTGGGCGGCGACGTCGAGGTGGTCCTCGCGGGTGCGGCCGGGCCCGGCGCCGCGCCGCATCAGCCGGGAGAGCGAGGAGAGCGCGTCCAGGGGCGGATAGACACCGCGCGCGTGCACCTCGTGGCTCAGGACCATCTGTCCTTCGGTGATGTAGCCGGTGAGGTCGGGCACGGGGTGGGTGATGTCTCCGGCGGGCATGGTGAGCACCGGGAGGACGGTGACCGATCCCGGCCGTCCCTTGATCCGGCCGCAGCGCTCGTACAACGAGGCGAGGTCGCTGTACAGGTAGCCGGGGTAGGCCCGCCGGGCGGGGACCTCACCGCGTGCGGCCGACACCTCGCGCAGGGCCTCCGCGTACGCGGTCATGTCGGTCATCACCACCAGTACGTGCCGTCCGCCCTCGAACGCGAGGTGCTCCGCCACGGTGAGGGCGATGCGAGGCGTGAGCAGCCGCTCGATCACCGGGTCGGCGGCGGTGTTGAGCAGCAGGACCAGCTCGCCCTCCTGGGAGCGTTCCGCGAGGGCGTCTCGGACGAAGGCGGCGTCGGCGTGGGTGAGGCCCATGCCGGCGAAGACCACGCTGAACGCCTCGCCGCCGCTGGTGGACTGGGCCGCGATCTGTACGGCGAGTTCGAGGTGCGGCAGGCCCGCCACCGAGAAGACGGGCAGCTTCTGCCCGCGCACCAGGGTGGTGAGTACGTCGATGGCGCCGACCCCGGTCAGCACCGGCTCGGCGGGCGGCTCACGCCGCACCGGGTTCACCGGGGTGCCGCCGACCGCTGCGGTGGCGCGGCCGAACACCGGCGGCCCGCCGTCGACGGGCTCGCCCCGCCCGTTGCAGATCCGCCCCAGCCAGCCCGGTCCGACCGGGATGCGCAGCGGACTCCCCGTGAAGGCGACCCGGGTGGCGGCCGGGTCCACGCCTGAGGTGTCCTCCAGCACCTGCACCACGGCGAGGTCCCGGTCCACCTCCAGCACCAGGCCGTGCCGCTGCTCACCCGATTCGAGGGTGACCCGGACGAACTCGTCCCAGCCGACCCCGGCGACCCGGCCCACCACCAGCAGCGGTCCGCGCAACTCGCGGACATCGGTGTACTCGATCTCGTCCCGGGAGGTCATAGCGATCCCAGTGTGTCGAGCACCGCGTCCCGGCGGGCGAGGACGCCGGCAGCGTTCGTGGGGCCGACCTCCTCGCGGGCCCGCAGCAGCGGAGTGAAGTCGGCCTCTTCCACGGCGTCCACCGGTGTGCCGGCATCAAGCACGTCCCGGCAGCGGGCGACGACCGCGAGAACGGCCTCCGCCAGCGCCGCGGTCTTCTGTGGCGTGCAGTACGCGTCCCGGGCCGACAGCGCGCTCTGCTGGAGCAGCGCCTCGCGGACCAGCCGTCCGGCGAGCACGCTGATCCGCTCCCGGCCGGGCAGCGCGGTGATGCCGACCAGCTCGACGAGGTCGGCCAGCCGGTCCGCCTCGGCGAGCAGTTCGGCGATCCGCGTGCGGCGCTCGGCCCAGGACGGGTCGCCGCCCCGGGAGTGGGCGGCGGCCAGTCGGGCGGCGTCGCGGGAGAACGAGCCCGCCCAGGAGACCGCCGGGTAGTGGCGGGCGTACGCGAGGTCGCGGTCGAGCGTCCACAGGCAGCGTACGAAGCGCTCGGTGTGTGCGGTGACGGGTTCCGTCAGGTCACCGCCGGGTGGTGAGACGGCGCCGAGGACGGTCACCGAGCCGAGCGCGCCGCCGAGTGTGCGCACGGCCCCGGCGCGCTCGTAGAAGGCGGCCAGCTCGGAGGCGAGCCCGGCGGGGTAGCCCTCCTCGGCGGGCAGTTCTCCCATCCGGGACGCGAACTCCCGCAGCGCCTCGGCCCAGCGCGAGGTGGAGTCGGCGATCACCACGACGTCCAGGCCCATGTCCCGGAAGTACTCGGCGACGGTCGCGCCGGTGTGGACGCTCGCCTCGCGGGCCATCATCGGCATGTTGGAGGTGTTGGCCACCACGACCGTGCGTTCGGAGAGCCGCCCGCCGGTCCGCGGATCGTCGAGACGGCCCAGCTCGGCGATCACCTCGGCCATCTCGTTGCCCCGCTCGCCGCAGCCGACGTAGACGATGACGTCGGCGTCGCACCACTTGGCGATCTGCTGCAGCAGCACGGTCTTCCCGGTCCCGAATCCGCCGGGGACGGCGACCGTACTGCCCCGGGCCACCGGGAAGAGCAGGTCGATGGCGCGCTGGCCGGTGTGCAGCGGCTGGTCGGCGTCCACCCGCTCCCGCACCGGGCGGGGCCGGCGGATCGGCCACTCGGTGGCCATCCGGACCTCGGCGCCGCCGACCACCGCGAGGACATCCTCCGCCCGGTACCGCCCCTCGGGCGCGATCCGGGTCACCGGCCCCCGGGCGCCAGGTGGCGTCAGGACGCGGAAGGAGACCGATCCGCCGGTGATCTCCCCCAGCACCGATCCCTCTGCCGACGTACTGTCCTCCGCCGTTGGGACGAAGTGCCACGTTCTGTCTTCATCGGTGCCGACTCCCTTGCCGGGCGCCAGCCAGTCGTGGACGGCCGTCAGCGGCCGCAGCAGGCCGTCGAAGACGCTGCCGAGCAGCCACGGCCCCAGGGCGGCGCGCAGCGGCCTGCCCTGTGGGCGAACCGGCTGCCCGGGTGCCAGGCCGCCGGTGTACTCGTACGCCTGCACGGTCGCCGTGGCGCTGGTGATGGCCACCACCTCCCCGGGCAGCCCCGCCCGGCCGAGCAGCACCACGTCGTGCATCGCGAGGCCGCCGTCGTGCCCGATCTCGACCAGCGGCCCGGCGACTCGGAGCACGGTCGGCGGGCCGGCGTCAGCCACCGGACTCACCGGGTCCCGGGCACCAGAGCGTCTCCGCCTCCGCGCCGAGCCGGTCGAGGGCGCGCTGCACGAGCGTCGGCAGACCGAAGTCGATCAGTCGGCCGGGAACCGTGGCGAGCAGTCCGCCCTCAGGGTGGGCGGTGATCCGTGCCTCGGCGCCGAGGCAGCCGCGGGCCCGCTCAATCAGGCCTGCCGCGACAGCGGAATCGGCCTCGTACAGTTCGCGGACGCGTTCGGTCGCGCGGTGGCGCAGCTCGGCGTATGCCTCGCCCTGGGCGGTCAGCTCCGTTGTACGGGCGGCGCGGCGGGCGCGGGCGACTTCACCCGCGGCGGCGGCCCGTCCGTCCGCCTCCCCGTGCCGCCGGGCGCGGTCGAGGACTGCCTCAGCCTCGGCCCGGGCACCGGCGACGATCTCCTCGGCTTTCCGGCGTGCCTCGACGCGAAGAGCTTCGGCCTCGGCCCGGGCGGCGCGCAGCAACTCGGCCCGGACGGGTTCCAGAGCGTCCGCCTGCGGGGGCGCCACCTCTCCCGTCACGGCATCACCGCCGTGAGCGGCCGGGTGGCGGCCAGCCGTTCCGGGCCGAGCGCCCGCGCTGCTGCCGGGGTGACGATCACCAAAGCCGTGCCCTCGGGCAGGTCCGCCCACGCGTCCAGCACCTCCTGCGGACGCTCGGCTACGAGTACGGTGACCCCGGCCAGAGCGAACCCGGCCACCCTGGTCCGCTCGCCGATGGCGGCGACGGCACCCACGGTCAGGCCTTCCCGATCAGCAGGATCGCGACGACCAGCCCGTACACGGCGATGCCCTCGGCCAGTCCCACGATGACCATGGCCCGGCCGAAGAGTTCGGGTCGTTCGCTGAGTGCGGCGATCGCTGCGGCACCGGTGTAGGCGACGGCGATCGCGGCGCCGATGGAGGCGCCGGCCACGGCGATCCCCGCCCCGATCAGCGCCGCCGAGCCGGACCCTGAAGCCGCCGCCGCGACGGGCGTGTCGGCCCGGGCGGAGTCGTCGAGCGCCGTCACCAGCAGGGCGAGCGCCCCGCCGAGCACGACGGCGTTGATGCCGAGCAGCCAGCGTACGGCCGCCCGCCCGCGCCGACGGGTCAGCAGGCGCACCGCGCCGAAGGCGGTGGCCAGGACGGGCAGCGCGACCAGCCAGGTGATCACGGGGAGACCTCCGTTCGTCGGACGGGCAGGTGCCAGGGCCGGAACGGTCGGCCCAGGCTTTCGAACACCCGGGAGAACAGCTCGTAGAACTCCAGCCGCAGCGCCTGCACCCCGGCCACCAGTGCCTCCAGCGCGAAGGTCACCGCGTTGCCGACCGTGAAGACCAGTACCGCGCCGAGCACAGCCCACGAGCCGCGCTCGGCCAGTCCTGACGTGCCGTGCCAGACCACCTGCCCGAGCGCCGCATGGGTGAGCCCGAACGCGGCCAGGCGCGCGAAGGAGACGGTGTTCGCGAAGATCCGCAGCACCGCGTCGAAGAGCTGTACCGCGGTCTGCGCCGCCCCGCCGATCCCGCCGGATCCCGCGGCGAACAGGCCCGCCCCCGCCAGCCCGAGTCCGGTCGCTGCCGCCGCCGCTCCGGCGACCAGGAGCCCGGGAGCGTGCAGGTACCATCCACCGCCGACCGACACCAGGCCGAGGAAGAGCGCGCAGCCGGCCACGCCGGAGACGGCATACAGCGCCTTGGCCGGGCCGCCCTCGCGCCACCGGTTCACCGCGCCGCCGGCGTACGCGAGCGCAAGCAGCACCCCACCCAGACCGACCGCCGCCGCCAGCAGCCGCGTCGGCCGGTCCAGCGGGTTCAGCCAGAGAACCGGCAGGACCCCGCTCGGGCCGAAGAACTCGCCGTACGCCAGGCCCGCCAGAGTACTGGTCAGCCCGGCCGCGGCAACGAAGGGCCACAACCGGTGCAGCCGCGCGGCCCGCCGGGGACGGCCGAGCCGCAGCAGCAGCGCGGCCAGGAACAGCAGCGCGCCGTGCCCCGCGTCACCGAACATCAGACCGAACATCAGGACGTACACGACGCCGGCGGGCCAGGTCGGGTCCACGTCCCGGTACGGCACCGTCCCGTAGGTGGTCACCACCGGCGTGAACGCCCGGCGGACCGGCCCGGTGGCGCGCAGCACGGTCGGCGGGGTGACGCCGCGCGGCGCCCGCAGCGGCACCAGGGTGCCACCGGCGGCGGAGAGCCGATCGGCCAGGGCCGCGACCGCGCCGACGGGGCACCAGCCGGCCAGCGCGGCCACCTCGCCCTGCCGCACCGCGCTCGCCTCGCACTCCTCGACCTGGGCCTCGCCCGCGAGCAGGTCCCACCGCCCTTCCCGTTCCAAGGCGCCGGGATCGGGTCGTGCCCCGGCCAGGGCGGCGGCGGGAGCACCGGGTACGGCGGTCAGCCGCCGGAGCCGGCTCCCCGCCGGGCCCGGCGGGGGCTCCTCGACCCGGTCGACCTCGACGCAGCCCGCCTCGGCGACCAGCAGCAGCGTCTCGCGCAGGGCGGCGTCCGGCGCGACGATCGCCACCCGCTGCATGCGTACCGGCGTCATGGCCTCAGCCCAGCGCATCGAACGCCTCCAGCGGTTCGCCACCGCGACCGGCGAGCTCCAGGGCGGCGCGCACCCGCCAGGCGTCGGCGGAGAGCACCGCGACCGCTCCGACCAGCGGCCCCGGCCCGTACCGGGTGCCATGCAGCAGGTCGCCGCCGTCCCGGTCGAGCGCCGTCCACCAGCGTGCCTCGGCCTGCCAGAGGCCGTCGGGGCCGGGGATGCCCGCCACCGCCCAGGCGGCCGCAGGTTCCAGACGTTCACGGAACTCCTCGAACGATCCGGCCTCGACCGCCTGTGCCCCGAGCAGCCGGGAAGCGTGGCCGGCCGCAGCCTCGGGGAGCGGGCGGCCGGTGACGAACAGGCAGCGGGCGGCAAGCAGCGCCGCCCGTCCCAGCGCCCACCGCCGCGCTGCGGGCACGGCCTCCGCCGTACGGGCCGCCGCCGCCATCCGCAGTGCGGCGGCCACGGTCGCCGGATCCTCGCTGCCCGGGTCGCCCCATGCGGAGGCGGCCAGGGCGGCCCGCAGCTCCGCGGGGGTGCGGGCCCGCTCCACCCTTCGCCACGCCGTGGCCAGTGCCCCGAGCCGGTACGGCTGCGGCACCGGCAGACCGCCGATCGCCCGTAGCCGGTCCTCGACGTTGGCGAGCTCGAAGCCTGCAGCCAGGGCCCTCAGCGCCTGCGCCCCAGCACGGGGCTGCCAGCCCGCGAGGACCCGCAGATGCCACAGCAGAGTGGCGGAGACCGCCCGCTGAGCCTCCGCGACGGTGGCGTCCGGAGGCAGGAACCGCCGGTACGGCGTTGTCGCCAGCTGCCGCAGGGCGTCCGCGAGAGGGGAGGCCGCGAGATCCCGGGCGCCCTGCCGGCCCACGCGGCGCGAGAGCAGGCCCCTCGCCCGGGTCACCCCGCCGACCCACCCGGCGCCCACCGGGACCTCCTCGGTGCACCCACCCTGTCCAGGGCATCCTCCACCACCCGGTCGACCAGGGCAGGCATCCGTCCCGCCGCCCGGTCGCGCACCTGGGCGGCGGCGCGTTCCGCGGCTGCCAGCAGCTCGGCCGCCTGGGCCTCCGCCGCGAGCCGAGCCGGTCCGGCGGCCTCGGTGCGGGCCTGCGGCGCACGGGCACGGGCGTCATCGACGATCCGCTGCGCCCGCGCTGCGGCGTCGTGCCTCATGCGTTCGGCATCGGCGACCGCCTCGGCACGGATGGCCGCGGCCTCTTTCTGCGCCTTCGCCAGTGGCGCGAGTGAGGGGGCCAGCTCGGCCTCCAGCTCCGCCGCCCGGTCGGCGGGGACGCCGGTTACGGCCGCCCCCGGGGCGCCTCTGGGGCGGAACCGTGCGAGGTAATCCCGGAGCCGCACCAACGAGCCCTTCTGCCGGTCGATCCCCCACTCCAGTTTCCACGCCTGTCCGGTCCTGTCGCCCGCTGGTGGGCCGTTTGCGGAAAGCCGTCCGTGCCCGGCACGGCCTGGGGTCCGGAAGAGACGCACCGCGCGGCTCGGGGCGGACCGCTGCTCGGCGCTCTCACCGGTCCGCCGGCCGAGTCCGCGCCGCGCACGCGGCAGGAATTCGACGGGGCGGATGCGGCGTCCGGTCAGGCCCGCTCGGCGAGCAGGTCCGCGCTACCGGCGAGGGTGGCCAGGCGGGGGTAGTCGTCCTCGTCGATCCGGCAGCCGGCGCGCTCGGACAGCCGCTCCACCAGGTTGAGGAAGTCGAGCGAGTCGAGCTCCAGGGCCGCGCGGTAGTCGGCGTCCGGGCCGATCTCGGTGAAGTCCGCGTCCGGGACGATCTCGGTGAGCACCTCTCGGACGAGGGTGAGGGCCTGGCCGTGGTTCACAGTTCCTCCGGTGTCTGCAGCAGTCGGTCGAGTGCCGACAGGTAGCGGGCGCCCGTGGCGCCGTCGCTGGCCCGGTGGTCGGCCGAGAGGGTGGCCGTGACCACGGGCCGCACCCCGATCATGCCCTCGACGGCCCAGGGCCGCTCGACCACGCGACCCAGGCCGACGAGGGCGACCTGCGGCGGATAGATGACGCCGAACACCGCCTCGACGCCCTGGTCGCCGAGGCTGGTGACGGTGATGGTGGGGTCCGTGGTCTCGGAGGCGCGCAGCCGCCCGGCCCGCGCCCGGGCCACCAGGTCGCGCAGCCGTGCCATGAGGTCGGGAACCGCGAGGTCGGCGGCGTCGTGGATGGCCGGGGCGATCAGTCCGCCGCCGCGCAGCGCGACGGCGACGCCCAAGTGGACGGTGGGCGCGGGCGTGAAGCCGTCCGCGGTCCAGAACCCGTTGAGCTGTGGCACCTCGCGGGCGGCGAGCGCGGCCGCCTTGAGCAGCACGGCGGCGGGTACCAGCCGCTCGGGGACGGGGAGTCTGCGGTTGCGCTCACGGAGCCAGCCGGTCGCGGCGGCGAGATCGACGGTGGTGGACAGGTAGTAGTGGGGGATCTCCCGTTTGGAGCGGGCCATCAGATCGCCGACGGCGCGGCGCATCGCCTCCGGCCGGCCGACGGCTGCCTCGGGCGCGTGTCCTGGCGGTGGGGCCGCCGCCGTCCTGGCGGCGAGGGCCGCCCGTACATCGGAGGCCCGGACCGCGCCGCCCTCGCCGGTTCCCCGCACCTCGGCGAGGTCGATCCCCGACTCGGCCGCGATGCGCCTGGCCATCGGGGTGGTACGCACCCGGGTGCCGGGCCGGGGCGCGGCCTGCGGCCGCCCGCCGGCCACCGGTGCGGTCGGGGCCGCGAGCCGGGGCTCCGGTCGGGCCCGGTCGGGTCGGGCGGATCCGGGGGCGCCGGTCACATCGGCGCGGGTGATCCGTCCGCCGGGGCCGGTTCCCTGTACGGCGGCCAGGTCGACCCCGCTCTCCTCGGCCAGGTGCCGTACGAGCGGGGTGGCGGGCGGTACCGCTGCCGGCCCGGCCGGTTCGGCTTCCGGCGAGGTTCGCGCACCCGCCTTCGCCGCGGGCCGCGGCCCTGGCTCGCGGCCCGTAGTGATGACGGCAAGAGCGGCCCCGACGGGTACGGTCGTCCCCGGCTCGACGAGGAGACGTTCGACGGTGCCGGTCTCGAAGCATTCGACCTCGATCGCCGCCTTGGCGGTGTCCACGACGGCCACGATGTCGCCCCGGGCCACCTGGTCGCCGGGGTGGACGAGCCATTCCACCAGGGTTCCCTCGGTCATGTCGGCGCCGAGCGCGGGCATGGTGAACTCGGCCATCTCAGCCGACCGCCCGCCGGGCCGCCGCCACGATGTCACCGGTCTGCGGCAGAGCGGCTTCCTCCAGCTGCCGGGCGTACGGCACCGGTACCTCGGCACCGCACACCCGCTCCACGGGTGCGTCCAGGTCGTAGAACGCCTGCTCGGTGATCCGCGCGACCACCTCGGCCGAGAGGCCGCCGGTGCGCCATCCCTCGTCGATCACCACCGCCCGGTGGGTGCGCCGAGCCGAGCCGACGACGGTCCCGTCGTCGAGCGGGCGGAGCGTGCGCAGGTCGACGACCTCGGCGTCGATGTCGTCGGCGGTGAGCTGTTCGGCGGCCGCCAGGGCTTTGCCGAGCGACCCGCCGTAGGTAATCAGGCTGACGTCGGTGCCAGCGCGCCGGATCGCGGCGCTGTCGAGATCCACCGGTCCGGCGTCGGGTGTCAGGGGCCCGGAGGCGTTGTACAGCGAGCCGTGCTCGAAGATCACCACTGGGTCGGGGTCGGCCAGGGCCGGCGCGAGCATGTGCCTGGCGTCCTCCAGCGTGGCCGGTGCGAGGACCCGGATCCCGGGGATGTGGGCGTACCACCCCTCGAGGCTGTGCGAGTGCTGGGCCGCCAGCTGGCGGCCGGCACCGGTGGTCATCCGGATCACCAGCGGCACAGCGACCTGTCCGCCCGACATGTGCAGCAGGGTGGCGGCGTTGTTCAGGATCTGGTCGAGGGCGAGCAGGCTGAAGTTGACGGTCATCACCTCGACGATCGGGCGCATGCCGGCGATGGCCGCGCCGATGCCGGCCCCGACGAAGGCCGACTCGGACAGCGGCGTGTCGCGAACGCGGTCCGGTCCGAACTCGTCCAGCAGTCCGAGGCTGACCCCGAAGGCCCCGCCGTAGCGGCCGACGTCCTCGCCCATCAGGAACACCCGCTCGTCGGCCGCCAACGCCTCGCGCATGGCCTCCCGGAGCGCCTCGCGGTAGGTGACCGCCTCCGGTGTCGTCTTCGCCCTGGTCACGACGGCTCCCCGGTCGGGGTGCGGACGAAGCGCAGCAGGTCCTCGACGGGTTCGAGGCCGCCCTTCCGGGCCTGCTCGGCCGCCCGGTCCAGCTCCTCGGCGATCTCCTTCTCGACCAGCTGCAGCCCGTCGTCGTCAAGACCGCCGTCGGCGCGCAGCCGATCGGCGAGCCGGGTGATCGGGTCTCGCTGCTTCCACTCCTCGATCTCGGCCTTGTCCCGGTAGAGGTCCGGGTCGTACATCGAGTGCGCCCGGAAGCGGTAGGTGCGCAGCTCCAGGAAGTACGGCCCGCCGCCCTCCCGGACGGCCTGTGCCGCGCGGCGGGCGGCGTGTTCGACGGCGAGCACGTCCATGCCGTCCACGGCCCAGGCGACCATGCCGTACGAGGCCGCCCGCGCCGCCAGGTCAATCTGGGCGTGCTCGCGAGTCAGCGGTGTGCCCATGGCGTAGAGGTTGTTCTCACAGACCATCAGCAGGGGCAGGTCCCACAGAGCGGCCAGATTGGCGGTCTCGTGGAACTCGCCCTCGGCGAACGCGCCGTCGCCGAAGAAGCAGCAGGCCAGCCGGGGCTCGTCGCGCATCCGGTCGGCCAGGGCCAGCCCAGCCGCCACCGGCAGGCCGCCCGCGACGATGCCGTGCCCGCCGTAGAAGCGGCGCGCGGCGTCGAACAGGTGCATCGAGCCACCCCGGCCGTGGCTGCACCCGGTGACGCGCCCGAGCATCTCGGCGAACACCGCCTCTGCGGGAATGCCCCGGGCCAGCGCGTGGCCGTGCTCGCGATAGGTGGTGACCACGGCGTCCTCCGGGGTGAGCGCGCGGTTGACGCCGACCGAGACGGCTTCCTCGCCGATGCACAGGTGGACGAAGCCCCGGATCTCGCCGGAGCTGTAGAGCTCCACGCAGCGCTCCTCGAAACGGCGGATGCGCAGCATCTCACGCAGCAGACCGAGGCGGGGGTCCGCGCCGTCCGATGTTCGCGGCCTGCTCCGGCGGGGGTTCGCGGAGGTCCGGCGGGTCATGACGTGTCCTCCAGGGTCGAGAGATCGCCCTCGGGTAGGCCCAGCTCCCGGGCCCGCAGCAGCCGCCGCATGACCTTGCCGCTGCGGGTCTTCGGAAGGTGCTGGTCGAAGGCGATCTCGCGGGGGGCGATGGCAGGCCCGAGCCGTCGCCGGGCGAATGCGGTGATCTCCCGCGCCAGGCCGGTGCCGGGGTCGTAGCCGGGCTTGAGCGAGACGAAGGCCTTGACGATCTCACCGGCGACCGGGTCCGGGCGGCCGATCACCCCGGCCTCGGCCACCGCCGGGTGCTCCATCAGCGTGCTCTCGACCTCGAACGGGCCGATCAGGTGCCCGGCCGACTTGATCACGTCGTCCGCCCGGCCGACGAACCAGTAGTAGCCGTCGGCGTCGCGCCGGGCGACGTCCCCGGTGAGGTACCAGCCGTCGGCGAAGCAGGCCTGGTAGCGCTCCTCTGCTCCGAGGTAGCCGCGGAACATCGAGGGCCAGCCGGGCCGTAGCGCCAGCTCCCCCTCGGCGCCGGGTTCCGTCAGTACCTGGACCCGGCCGTCGGTCACCCTGGCGCGCCCGTCCGGCCCCCGCTCCAGCACCCCGGCCGTCACACCGGGCAGCGGCCGTCCCATCGAGCCCGGCTTGATCGGATCGCCGGCCGTGTTGGCGATCATGATGCAGCCGGTCTCGGTCTGCCACCAGTTGTCGTGGATCGGCAGGCCCAGTATCTCCTCGCCCCAGCGGACGGCCTCCGGGTTGAGCGGTTCGCCCACGCTGGCGATGAACCGCAGCGCCGACAGGTCGAAGGAGCGCGGCAGTTCGGGCGGTCGGCCGCGGGGGCTCACCCGCATCAGCATCCGGATCGCGGTCGGCGCGGTGTACCAGACGTTCACCCGCTCCTCGGCCAGGATGCCGTACCAGCGCCGCGCCTCGTACTCGCCCGCGTCCACCACCAGGGTCGCGCCGTGGGTGAGCGGCGCGATGATCCCGTACGAGGTGCCGGTGACCCAGCCGGGGTCGGCGGTGCACCAGAACACGTCGTCAGGACGGAGACCGAGGGCCAGGGCAGCGGTCGCATGGTGGGCGACCACCGCCTCGTGCACGTGGACCGCACCCTTCGGGGTACCGGTGGTGCCGCTGGTGAAGTGCAGCAGCGCCATGTCCCCGGGGCCGGTCTCCGGGATCGTGAACTCCTCGGAGGCCCCTGCGGTCAGGGCCTCGAAGGGCGTGGTGCCGGGCAGTTCCTGCGAGCTCGGGCCCACGATCAGGACGTGCTCCAGCCGCGGCAGGTGTTCCCGCCGGTCCGCCACCTTGCGGCGGAAGAGGTCCTCCGTCGTGACCAGGACCCGGACATCGCCGAGTCGCAGCCGTTCCTCGACTGGGGCAGGCCCGAAGGCGGGGAACAGCGGGCAGAACACCGAAGTGTTCTTCAGGGTGCCGAGCACCGACGCGTACAGCTCGGGGCACCTTCCGAGCAGTGAGGCGACCCGGTCGCCCCGGCTGACGCCGAGCACCCGTAGGCCGTTGGCGAAGCGGTTGCTGCGCAGGGCGAGTTCGGCGTACGTCACCGAGGTGACCGTGCGGTCGGGGGCGACGCAGCGAAGCGCGACGCGCTCGCCCCGTCCCGCCGTGACGTGCCGGTCCACGGCCTCGTGGGCGATGTTCAGCCCCCGGTGCCCCGGGAGGCCGTCCAGTAGGCCGCGCGCCTCCTGCCAGACAGGGTCGTGTCCCATCCGGGCCCCCGCGCCCGGGGCGGAAACCGCTGCCGGTGTGTGGGGTAGAAGGTGCTCACTGTCCACGGATGCTCCCTCCGGGCCGCGGACCGCGGCCCGCCTTCTCCATCCTGCGACGCGCCTCGGACCACCGCGAGCAGGAGACACCAAGGTGGATCCGGGCCGACGGGCGGATCCTGAGCGTCCGGGCGATGCCGCCAAGGCGATGTCGACCAAGCCGGCGGCCCTCGGGGCGTGGATCGAAGAGATGCGGACGGAGTCCTTCTGCATAAGTCGTCACGCGGGTTCTCCGGCGGGCGGATCAGTGCCCTGGGTGTCGTCGACGGCGTACTCGAGTCGTTGGTGAACGGCGACCACGCCGTCGACGGACGCGCACAGCCGTTCCACGATCGGCAGCAGGCTCTTCTGCCCCACCTTTCCGGTCAGGGTGACCACGCCGTCGTCGACGCTGACCCGCACGGCGTCGTGGGTGAGCCAGAGCATCTCGCCGAGCACGTCTCCGGTGATCTCGCGCTCGATGTCCTGGTCGGGCCGTAGGAAGAGCCGGAGCAGATCGCGGCGGCTGACGATGCCGACGAGCCGGCCGGTCCCGTCCACCACCGGCAGGCGCTTCACCTTCCGGGCGTCCATCACCCGCGCGGCCCGCACGATGCTCCAGTCCGGGTGGGCGGTCACCACGGGGCTGCTCATCATGCCCTCCGCGGTCTCGGCGTCGGCGCGCAGCCGGTCGCCCAGGCCCATCCGAGGCGGCCGGTACCTGCCCTCCGGCTGGCCGGCCTCCTTGCGGACCAGGTCGCCCTCGGAGACCAGGCCGATCGGGCGACCGGAATCGTCGACGATCGGCAGGGCGGTGACGCCGTGGCGGTCGAGCAGTTCGGCGACCTCCTTGACGGAGGCCTCGCGGCGGGCGGTGACCACGTCCCTGGTCATGACGTCCTGAACGGTGCGGTGCTGCATGGCGTCAGCCTCCTCGGGGCGGGCACGGTGATTCGGCATGGGGCTGGCCGCATCCGGCGGGGCGGCGCCTCGAACCGCCGAGGCGGGAGCGGCTCGCCCACGGGCTGGAGGCAGGTCGGAAACGCCGAGGTGGGCTGTGCTGGAGCGACGGCGTCGAGCCTGGCGCGGGCACAGGAATGGTGGCTGGTCCAGGAGCGGGGGTTGGGTCGCTCGTATTGGATCGCTCCCTCTGCCCCGTCCCGCGATGGGCGGTCGGCTGCGGTGGTGCGAGGCGCTGCTGCGGCCCCTCGTACCGGTGGTACGTCCAGCGTCGCATGGACGCTTCGCCCGGACCTCTGGGCCGACCGGCCCCACAGCCAGGGCCGCTGGGGCACCGGTCGACCTCGCGCTGCGAGCACAGTGCGCGGCAGCTGCAGGCGCGCCGGGCGTGCACCGGCGGGTCCGGGCCGCGGAGGCAGGGCTGACCGGCCGAGTCCACCAGGGTGCTTGCGAACCAGCCTTGTCCGCGGCTGCCGACGACCGACTGATCCGCCGCGGGTGCCTGCTCCAGCAGAACCTCGGCGGCGTGCCCGGGCTTGGCGATCTCATGGACCGGCAGCGGCGGGCCGGTCTCCGACGAGCGACTGCCCACTCGCGAGATGGGGTGGCTCAGCGCCGGGGCACTGACGATGGGTGGGGCTGGGGGCTGTGTGCAGCCGGGCGGCGGAGCAAGAGCAGCGCGGCGGCTGTGAGGGCGGTGAGCCAGGCGAGGGCGGTCAAGAGGGCGCCGGTTTCGTCGAAGGTGGGTGTGAGGCCGGCGTCGATGATGACGCGGCCGGGGCCGTAGCCGGGGAGGGCGTGGGCCCAGGCGGGTGGCTGGGCGTGGAGCATCGGGCTCTGTTCGATGCCGAGGTCGAGGAAGGGGATGAGGAAGGCGATCAGGACACCCCCGACGCGGCCGAACAGGGGGCCGATGAGGGCGCCGATCAGGGCGTAGACGAGCGCGGTCAGCGCGCTGGCGGCAATGTAGAGGGGCCACTGCTCGGCGTCGAAGACGGTGGCGGTGACGGTGAGGGAGGCGGCGGTCGCGACGAGGGCCAGCAGCGCGGTGACGGTGAGGCGGGCGGTCAGCAGGCGTAGCGGGTGCAGGCCGGCGAGGGTGAGGCGTTGGTCGGCGGTTCGGGTGCCGAGGACGGAGAACAGTCCGGCGAGGGTGGCCAGGGAGGCGATGGCGATGGGGGCCATGGTGCCGCCGTGGACGTCGGGCAGCCAGTACTGCCGGAGGACGGTGTGGCCGTGTTCGCGGACGGTGAGGGTGGTGTTCTGCTGGGGGGTGGTGGCGACGGCGAGCAGGACGAAGACCACGGGCACGATGACGAGCAGGACCCACAGGACGCGGTTGCGTCCGGCTTCGCGGAGGGCGGCGCGCAGGGCGGCGGCGGTCTGGTCGCGGGCGGAGCCGGAGCGGGTGGCGTGGCGGGTGCGGGCGCGTCGGGTGGTGGCGGTGATGACGGCGATGCCGGTGGCGGCTGAGGTGAAGGTCCAGGCGAGGGCCCAGCCGAGGTCGCCGGGGCGTCCGGCGTGGCCGGAGGGCAGGTCGATGGTCCACAGGGTGAGGTAGTGGGTGGGCAGGATGCGGGTGGCGGGGCGGCTGGTGGCGCCGAGGGCAGGGCCGAAGAAGACGTCGAGGATCCAGACGAAGAGGACCAGGACGGTGCCGTTGACGGGGTTGCGGACGAGGGCTCCGATGACGGCTCCGATGGCGAGGTAGATCGCGGCGAACATGAGCGTCCCGGCGATCACCCGTCCGGGCTGGGTGATGCTGGTGCGGGCGGCGAGTGCGGCCAGGGCCGCGGCGGTGGCGGTCAGTGCGAGTACGCCGCCGGTGGCCATGCGGGCGGCGACCAGGCGCGACGTCGGCAGTCCGGCCAGGACGAGGCGGCGGTCGGCGTCGCGGGAGCCACGGATCTGGAAGTACATGGCGTTGGCGGCGATGAACCCTGCGGCCCATCCGGCGGTGGCGGTCTGGACGGCCGGTGCGCCGGGGCCGCCGAGGAGTTCGGCGGCGTCCGCCATGGGCTTGGCGGCGACGATGACGAAGACCACCGGGACGAGGACCAGGATGAGGAGGTTGGTGGGGGTTCGGGCGGCCTCGGCGAGGTAGCGGCGCGTGAGCACGGCGGTGGTGGTCATCCGGGTACCGCCTTGCCGTCGCGCAGGTGGACGATGCGGTCGAAGCGTTCCTGGTCGGTGACGAAGTGGCTGATGATCAGGACGGTTCGGCCACTGTGGCGGCGTTCGGCGACCAGGTCCCAGAAGCGCAGGTAGGTGTCGAAGTCGAAGCCGGCGTACGGCTCGTCGAGCAGCAGGACCTCGGGGTCGGCGAGGAGGGCCAGGCCGAGGTTGAGCTTGGCGAGGGTGCCGCCGGAGAGTCGGTCGGCGCGGGTGGCGGCGTAGCGCTCGAACCCGAGCGCCTCGTACAGCTCGCGGCGGGCGGTGCGTTCGGCGTCGGCGGGCATGGCGTAGGCGTGGCCGTAGAGTTCGAAGTGCTCGTCGCAGGTGAGGCGTTCGTACAGGACGGGTTCCTGCGGGCAGTAGCCGAGGCGTCCGACGTAGTCGACGGTGCCGGTGTCGGCGGCGAGGGCACCGACGAGGATCTTCATCAGGGTGCTCTTGCCGGAGCCGTTCTCCCCGACCAGGCCTACCACTTCACCGCCGGACAGGGACAGGTCCACTCCGCGCAGAACCGGCGTCCGGCGGCGGTGGGGCCACAGGCCGCGCGGGTAGGCCTTCTCGATCCCCGCAGCGTGCAGCACCGGGCGGGTGCGCCCGGTGCCGGCCGACGGTGGTGTGCTCATGCCGGATCGCCGAGCCGCTCCGCCGTGACCGCGATCGGCACCGCGATGAACAGGGCGAGCAGGTGAGGGGCGGTCGGCATCCGGATGGCGGGCCGGGCAGAGGGCCGGTTGCCCCGCCAACCGGGCGGCTGGTGCCCCGTGGCCGCAAGCTTCGGGAGGCCGCACATCGCCGTCACCCCGGGATCAGGCCCTCGTCGCCGAGCAGCGCGCTCACCTGCGCGAGGCTCATGTCCTCATCCGGCAGGACCAGTTCGGAGGGCGTGAGGGCGTCTGCGGGCAGTGGGGTCCCGAGGCGGCGCACGGCGGCCAGGAGGTCCCGCAGCGTGTTGGCGAACTCGCTCCCGTCCCCGGCGTCGACGGCGTCCTGCAGGCGGGAGTCGAGTTCGTTGAGCTCTCCCAGGTGTTGGTCGGCCACGGTGTACTGGCCTTCTCCGAGAAGTCGCACGATCATGACGTGGCCGGCCTTTCTTCGGGCGCGGTGGCGGGTTCGCCGGTCCCGAGGGCCGGCGCTTCGGCGGACCCGGCGGACAGCTGGGCCTTCATCCGGGCCAGGTCGGCCTCGATGTCGTGGCCCGCACTCGCCGCGTCGAGCTGGGCCTGGATGTCGTCGCGCCCGGCGGGCAGGGTGGCGTCCTCCAGCGCGCCGGAGGCCATCAGCTCGTCCAGCGCCTCGGCCCGGGCCTGCAACTGCTCCGTCTTGTCCTGAGCGCGCTGCATGGCTGTGCCGACGTCGCCCATCTCCTCGGAGATGCCGGTGACGGCCTCACTGATGCGGGTCTGGGCCTCGGCCGCCGTGTAGCTCGCCTTGATCGTCTCCTTGCGGGTGCGGAACGCGTCCACCTTCTCCTGCAGCCGCTGGGAGGCCAGCGTGAGCTTCTCCTCCTCCGCCTGGAGTGACGCCTGCTGGGTTTGCAGGTCGGTGATCTGGGAGGTCACGGCGGCCCGCCGGGACAGGGCCTCACGGGCGAGGTCCTCGCGCCCGGTCGCCAGTGCCTGCCGGGCTTGGCCCTCCAGTTTGGTGGAGGACTGGTTCAGCTGGGTGAGTTGCAGTTCGATGCGCTTGCGGCTGGTCGCCACGTCCGCCAGTCCGCGCCGGACCTTCTGCACCAGGTCGAGCTGTTTCTCGTAGGAGTAGTCCAGGACCTCGCGCGGGTCCTCCGCGCGGTCCAGGGCCTTGCCCACCTTGAGCCTGAACAGGTCGGCGATACGGTGCATGATGCCCGTCATCGCGGTCCGCCTCCTTCACGTTCTCCGGGGCGGCATCCACCGGAGCCGCCTGTCTGCCACCGCGCCGGCGGCGGGGCCGGCCGTTCACGCTTGTGCTTCCGGTTCCACCTTCCGCGCCCCGAGGCCGTCGCGCGCGGCGTCGGCCAAGGCGTACACGAGGGCGGCGGCGAGGTAGCCGGCACCCCACAGGGCCCACGTGGCCGCAGGCGCGCCGGCTGCGATCAGAGCGGGAACGGGAAGCACGCAGGCGAGCACCAGCACCGCGGCGCTGCGGCGGACCGCACTGGAGAATCCCGCAACAGGGCCGAGGCTGCGCCGGTGCAGGTGACGGCCCGTGGCGACGACGGCGGCGGCCTGGAGACCGGTGAGGGCCCAGGAGGACACCAGGATTCCGTTCATGGCCCGGTCACCTGGATCGTGGGCCGCGCCGGGTGCGGTCGGCGTGGGCGAGGAATGCGAGCAGGACGGCGATGCCGAGGATGACCCCGAAGACGATCGCGGCTTGTGCGTAGCCGGGCAGGCCGGGCATCAGATCCTCCCGGTGGTGTGGGGCCGGTTCGAGCGGTCCGACGTGATCCGGTTACGGTCGGCCTCGCGGGGCGACTGCGGGCGGCCGTGGCGCATACGGGGCCAGAAGGCGGGAGTACGGGCGGCGTAGGCCGTCCAGGCGTCGCTGAACTCGGCGGCAACTTCGCGTTCCTCGCTGCGGGCGAGGCGGATGTAGACGTATACGAGGATCGGGAACATGGCGAGGGTGGGGATGGTGGGCCACTGCAGCAGAAAGCCGATCATGATGAGCAGGAACCCGTCGTACTGCGGGTGGCGGACCCTCGCGTACGGGCCGGTGGTGGCAAGGCTGCGCTGCTGGGCGGCGGCGTGCAGGACGCGCCAGGCTGCGGCGAGCAGCCAGAATCCGGCGCCGATTGCGATGTAGGAGGCGAGATGGAAGGGGCTCAGGTGCGGGTCACCCGTCCAGCCGATCAGGTCGTTCCACAGGTGGCCGCCGGCATGGGTGTCCTTGAGCAGCGGGAAGGTGGAGCCGAGCCAGCTGCCGAGCAGGTAGATGGTGAGCGGGATGCCGTACATCTCGGTGAACAGAGCGACGAGGAACGCGCTGTAGGCGCCCATCGCACGCCAGTCCCGGCGGCTTTGGGGGTGGAAGAAGCTTGCGGCGAAGACCACGAACAGGGCGGTGTTGAGGATCACCAGCGGCCACAGTCCGTACGCCGCGTCGTCCATGACCGTCACCTCCTCGCGGGAGTCGCCGGTGCGTGGTGGGTACGGTGGCCGTGGGCGAGGTCGGCCATGCGCTGCTGGTAGGCCGCCTGGTCGATGCGGCCGTGGATCCGCAGCCCGGTGCGCCAGGTCTCGGTGGCTTCCAGGGCGGCGCGCCGCCCGCGCAGGCGCGCGAGTGGCGGACGGCGGGGCTCGTCGGGGCTGATGAGGCGGGCCGCGTCGTAGGTCGCGGCCGCGAGGGTGATCGCGGCGGCGATGATCCCGATGACGGCGGCCACGGTGTTCACCTCACCGGTGGGCGGGGTGGTCGCGGTGGTCGTCCTTGGGGAACGGGTCGCGATCGTTGGTGTTGTGGCGGTGCTGGTCGTCGTCGCCCATGCCGTGCATGCCGCGCATCATGAAGAACATCATCAGCGGGCAGACGGCGACGATGCCGAGCAGGGCGAGGGTGCCGACGGGCACACCGAGGGCGAGGGCGCCGACGAAGGCAATGGCGGCCGCGATGGCGTACAGGCCGTAGTTCCGGTTGTTCTTCATGGCAGGCTCCCGGGTCGAGGAGCCTTGACACCGTTTCCGGCGCGCGGGCTCATGGGTGTGCGGTGTCGCGCAGGGCGGCGAGCCGCTTGCGGTACTCCTGGTCGTCGATCTCGCCGCGGGCGAACCGTTCGGCGAGCAGCTGCTCGGGCGGGGTCGGGCCGGGAGCGGTCGGCGGGGCCGGTGGCGCGAGGTGGGTGGTCGTCCGGTCCAGAGACCGGAAGAGCAGGACGCCGCCGATGACGAGCAGCGCGATGAACAGCAGCATGCCAAGGCTCATCCCGAACCAGCCCCAGCCGCTCATACCGCCGTCGTGCCAGTACATCATCTCGGACACCTCCCAGTGGCTCGTGGTCGGTCCGTCCGGTATCTCACGGGACCGGCCCCCACTTTCGACACTCCTCCACCCGGGCGGCTTCGGCATGGGCCGTTCGGTCCCTGCCGACCAGCCGACGGACCCCTACCTCCCGGGGGTAGGGCGGGGGGACAGTGGAAGGACGGACCGCGAGTGGGAGGTGGCGTCATGGGTGTCGCCGATCTGGTGGTCGTGGTGGCTGCCGCCGTGCTGATCGGTGCCTTGGGCTGGTTCTTCTTCGGGCCGCGCCGCGCCCAGGCGGCGCGTCTGGAGGGCCGGGTGCAGCGGGTGGACGTGACGGTGCGCGGAGGCTACCGACCGGACGTGATCCGGTTGCGCCAGGGGGTGCCCGCAGAGCTTGTCTTCGACCGGCAGGAGAGCGGGGAGTGCACTTCGCGCGTGGTCTTCCCGGACCTGCGGGTCAGTGCGGCACTGCCCGCGTACCGGCGCACCACGGTGTCCTTCCTGCCCACCGACGCGGGTCGGTTCGGCTTCGCCTGCGGGATGAACATGATCCACGGCACCCTCCTGATCGAGCCCGACGGCGAGGGTGGCCACGACGGCGGCGGCCGGGAGGACGGTGCCGGCACGGGTACGGAGCTCCGCGAACCCGGGACGACACCGGGCCCGGTCGACTCCGCCGAGGGAGAAGACGCCGAGGCAGCGGAGCGGCAGGCGGAGATCCGGGACCTGACGCGGCGGGTGGCGGTCGGTGCGGTGCTGACGGCGCCGGTCCTGTTCGCGGTGATGGCGCACGAGCTGTTCGGCGCCGACTGGGTGCCCGGCTGGATGCTGAACCACTGGTGGCAGCTGGCGCTGATCACCCCGGTGATGTTCTACACCGGCTGGCCCATCCACCGGATCGGCTGGCTCACCCTCGCCCACCGCGGCGCCGACATGAACTCACTGATCACACTCGGCACCAGCGCCGCCTACGGCTACAGCCTGCTGGTCACCCTCGCCCCCGGCCTCCTGCCCTCCGAGGTGCGGGAGGTCTACTTCGAGGCGGTCGGAGTGATCCTCACCCTGATCCTTCTCGGCCGCCTCCTGGAGGCGAGGGCGAAAGCCGGCACCGGTGAGGCGATCCGCGCCCTGCTCGGCCTCCAGGCCCGCACCGCCCGCGTCATCCGGGACGGCACCGAAATGGAGCTCCCCATCGAGGACGTGGTGGTCGGCGACGAGGTGGTGATCCGGCCGGGTGAGAAGGTCCCGGTGGACGCGGAGGTGGTCTCGGGTTCGTCGGCGGTGGACGAGTCCATGGTCACCGGCGAGCCGATGCACGTCACCAAGCACTCCGGGGACACGGTGATCGGCGCGACCGTCAACGGCACCGGGTCGCTGCGCGTCCGGGCGAGCAAGGTCGGCGCCGACACGATGCTCGCGCAGATCATCCGCCTCGTCCGGCAGGCCCAGGCGTCCAAGGCCCCGATCCAGCGGCTCGCCGACGCCGTCTCCGCCTACTTCGTACCGGCCGTGGTCGCGATCGCGATCGCCACGTTCGCGATCTGGTTCACCGTCGGGCCGTCGCCGGCGTTCACCCTGGCGTTGGTGTCGGCGGTCGCGGTGCTGATCATCGCCTGCCCGTGCGCGCTCGGCCTGGCCACCCCGCTGTCGATCATGGTCGGCACCGGCAAGGGCGCCCAGGCGGGTATCCTGATCCGCTCCGCCGAGGCACTGGAGAGCGCGCACAAGCTCGACACCGTTGTCCTGGACAAGACCGGCACCGTCACGGCCGGCACCCCCGTCCTCACTGACCTCCGCCCGATCGGCGACCTCGACGCGACGGAGCTGCTGCGGCTGGTCGCGGGAGCGGAGTCCCCGAGCGAGCATCCGCTGGCCGCCGCGATCGTCGCGGGCGCCCGCGAACGCGGGCTGACCGTCCCCGAGGCCACTGTCTTCGACTCAATCACCGGCAAGGGCGTCCAGGCCACCGTCGACGGGCACACCGTTCTGGTCGGCAGTCGGCGGCTGCTGGCCGACGTCGGCATCGACACCACCGCGTTGGAGGAGGGTGCCGCCGAGCTCTCCGCGGTGGGTCGGACGCCGGTGCTCGCGGCGGTCGACGGCCGGCCCGCCGGGGTGCTGGCCGTCGCCGACACCGTCAAGCCGGACTCGACCCAGGCCGTTGCCGCCCTCCAGCAGCTGGGCGTCGACGTGGTGATGCTGACCGGTGACAACCGGCGCACCGCCGGCGCCATCGCAAGCGAGGTCGGCATCGCCCGGGTGCTGGCGGAGGTCCTGCCCGAGCACAAGGCGGACGAGGTCCGCCGCCTGCAGGCCGAAGGCCGCACGGTCGGCATGGTCGGCGACGGCATCAACGACGCCCCCGCCCTGGCCGCCGCCGACGTGGGCCTCGCCATCGGCACCGGCACCGACGTGGCGATCGAGGCCGCCGACGTCACCCTCATCTCCGGTTCCCTCGCGGGCGTGGTCACCGCGATCCAGTTGTCCCGCGCCACCATGCGAAACATCCGCCAGAACCTGTTCTTCGCCCTCGTCTACAACGCCGTCGGCATCCCCGTCGCCGCCGGCGTCCTCTACCCGCTGTGGGGCATCCGACTCAGCCCGATCATCGCCGCCGCCGCGATGGCTCTGTCCTCCCTCTCCGTCGTCACCAACTCCAACCGGCTGCGCCGCTGGCACCCCGAACCCCTGCCCGCCGCCACCCCGGCCCCGGCCGAGCCCCGCGTGGAAGTACCCGACGAACACGCCGCCACCGCTCAGCCCGAGGCCGAGACGGTCACCGACCCCGTGTGCGGCATGACCCTCGCCCCCGAGGATGCGGCCGAGACCCGTGACACCCCCGCCGGGGTCCTCTACTTCTGCTCGGCGGGCTGCGCCGCCGCCTTCGACGCGGAGCCCGCCCGTTACGGCGGACAGGAGGCGCGTTGAATCCGTGGGCTTGCGCCGGTGACGGGGCCTACGGTCTGCGCCGCCGTCGTGGTGGGCCGGCCAGGGCGAGCCAGATCCGGGCGGCCTGCACACTTGAGGCCGCGAGGAGCGGGACGCCGAC
Source organism: Kitasatospora sp. NPDC127111 (assembly GCF_042677465.1). Lineage (NCBI taxonomy): Bacteria > Bacillati > Actinomycetota > Actinomycetes > Kitasatosporales > Streptomycetaceae > Kitasatospora > Kitasatospora sp. NPDC127111. Next base: position 85,758 of record NZ_JBHXTG010000011.1, on the reverse strand, counting down.
GCCCACGAGTAGGGCGCCGTACGTGGCCCGAGCTGCCTGCATGCCCTGGTAGACGGCTCCGCTCGAGAGGATCGCCACGGTGATCAGCGTCCAGAACCACCGTCGGGCGCGTGCCGTCGTGGCGCCGTCCATCAGTGGCCCTTGGGGTTGTTGATCCATACCTCGACGGTGATCGCGGTGATTGCCAGCAGGATCCCCAGCGCGATACCCATGGCGACCTTGCGCTCCTGCCAGCGGCGACGCGGGCTGCGGTCGAGGAACGGCACCAGCAGGATCAGGGCGAACAGCGCGAAGATGACGACCGCGATCGAGGTGACGCCGAACCACTCCTCGAACGGGAAGAACCACCAGAACATCCACGGCGGCCGGGTGATCTCGATCCCGTCCACCGGCGTGGGGCCGATCACCGGCGGCACGAGCACGGCCAGGATGCCCAGGGCGCCGACCAGGACCAGGCCGAAGGCGGCGACCCGCTTCAGGTGCGCGGTGAACGGCTCGGACACCTCCAGGCCCGTGGCCGGGATCTCGGGGTGCGAGGAGATCCGGTGCCGCTTCACCAGTAGTGCGTGGAGAACGAACAGCACCAGGATCAGCCCCGGGATGATCACCACGTGGGCGTTGAACAGCCGCAGCAGGATCGGCACCCGCTCGGTCAGCTTGGTGGTGAACCAGATGCCCAGCCCGCCGAGCAGCTTGGCGACGTCCAGGTTGTGGGCGAGTGCCTCGAAGCCCTCCTGATCCCACTTCAGGACGGTGCCGGTGAACAGCGCGAGGTAGGTCAGCAGGAACATCAGGGTGCCGACCACCCAGTTGCCCTCACGCGGACGCTTGTACGAGGCGTGCACGAAGACCCGCAGCAGGTGCAGCAGCGCACTGACGAACATCGCCTGCGCCGCCCAGAAGTGCAGTGACCTGGCGAAGGAACCGATCCACGCGTGCAGTACCAGGTCCCGCACCGACTGGTTGGCCGTCTCCGGAATCGGCGTGTAGTACTGCGTGATGTAGATCCCGCTGACCAGGAGGATCACGAACGCGACGGCGGTGACGCCGCCCAGACTCCAGGTCAGGTTGTTGGCGTGCTCGGGGACGGGGTAGGCGAGCGCCTTGATCCCCATCCGCTCGTCGACCGCGTCCACCATCCGCCGCCACCGGCCGGTCCGCGGCGCCGCCGGGCTGTCGGAAGCCTCCGGTTCGGCCGTCATCGCGTCCCCTGTTCGTCGCCGTGCTCGAGTTGGCGCAGAGTGTGCGGGGGCCGCCACCGCCGCGCCAGCACCAAGCCCACGACCAGGACGGCGACCGAGACCACGAGCAGGGCCACGTCACCGCCGTTGCTCACCCCTTTCGCCGGCCGGAACTCGTCCAGGACCTCGCTCGTGCCGGTCTCACTCCCCACCGCCGGCCCGGCCGTCGGACGGCTCGCCAACTGTCCGCCCACCGCAGCCAGCAGCAGACCACGGACCTGCGCCAGCTCCGCCGCGCCCGCACCCGGCTGCTCCGCCAGCTCCATCGCGGCCTGCACCTTGGCCGCGTCCACACCCATCTGGTCCGGAGCCTCGGACGCGTCGTGGAGCCGCTCGGCGACCCGGTCCGCACCGGCGTCGTTGGCGATCAGCGCGATGGCCTGCTCCACCAGCACCGCCGCCTGGTCACTCTCGTTGCCATGCGCCCGCGCGGGGCCAGCCCCTGCCAGTACCGACAGCACGGCCGCGGCGATGCATACCGCCACGCGGTTGCCGTGACGGCCCACCACACACCTCCGGCTCAGACGGACACGCGGTCCCGCGGACGGCACTGCGGGACCGCCCTCAGTGTCGGCGGCCAACAGCAGCGCCCGGCACCGCCACACGCCGAGGGTCCTCCGAACGGCCCACCGCCGTCCCCGCCGGCCAGCCCAGCTTGTCCAGCCTGCGACCGACTCCACCGCCTCCCGCGGGCCCCGCAGCGCCGCGACAACCAGCCCGGAGGGCAGGTGGAGCGGGCCATCCTCACCGAGTTGGCCGATCCCCAGCAGGGCGCTTCGGTCCGAGCACCGAAGCGATCTCACCGAGCCCAGCAGCGAGCGGGCGAACGTCAGGTGCCTCAGTCGGCGTCAGGTGCGGGCACGGTGATGACCGGGCAGTGGGCGCGATGCAGGAGGCCGTGCGGGACGGACCCGAGCCGCATCCCGGTGAACCCGCCTCGGCCGCGCCGTCCGACGACGACCGCCAACGCGTCCTCCGAGGCCTTCGCCAACTCCTCGACGGGGTGCCCGCGCACCACCTGGCGGGTCACCGCGACGTCCGGGTACGTCGCGGCATGCTCGGTCACCGCCTCGAAGAGCAGCCGGCGACACTTCTGAAGCACGACGACCTCGTCCGTGGACTCCAGCAATGACGGCTGCCAGACCCACAGTGCCAGCACGTCCGCGTCACGCGTTGCGGCGGTCTCGAAGGCGTGCGCCAGGGCGGCGTGGGAGGCCGGGCTGCCGTCGACGCCGACGACGAGGTACGGCGTCGGCTCTGCGGCGCTTTCGGGCGCCAGCACCACGACCACCGGACAGGCAGCCTGGGCGCTGACCGGAACGGCCACCGAGTTCGCGCTCAGGAACTCCTCGATCCGGTTGAGCCGCCGCGAGCCGAGGACGATCAGGCGCGCACCGCGCGAGTGGTGGCAGAGTACCCGGGCGGGGGAGCCCTCGTCCTCCAACACGAGCGCGATGTCGAGACCGGGATTCCGACGGGAGAGGAAGGCGGCGGCCTCATCGAGCGCCCGGTGGCCGGTGCCTTGCGGCCTGCGGTGGGTCGGCGGCTCCGCGTGCACCAGCCGCAGCTGCGCCCCGCGGCGCTCCGCCTCGTCGGCGGCCCAGGCGAGGGCCGACTGCGCGCTGTCCCGGGTGTCCACACCGACGACGACGGGACGGGACCTGCTGGGGCTTGTCATCGCTCCTCCAGCCGGAGTCTTGTCATGCCCCCCAACCGGCACGCTACGGGCAGGGGCGCCGTCGGCGGCAGGGCCGAGTGGCCCCGACCGGGTGGGCCGGATGCGCCTGGGCAGTACACCTACCGCGCCGCGGACTCCCGTGATCCGTGGACGGGCTGCAAGCCGCCGATCACTGGGATGGGCTCGCGGTGCGCGGGCCGGGCCGACTCAGTCGGCCCTGTGGCCGTGTTCGGCGGCGATTCTGCGGGCGTGCTCGATGATCTCGGCGGCTGCGTGCTCGCTCACGCCGAGGGCGTGGGTGAGCCGGTGGGCGTCCCAGCCGTGGCGGGCCAGCAGGACGGCGAGCGGGTGGTGGCCGCTGGGAATGGGGGCGGGCCGCGGCGGTGCGACGATGCGACGCGGCGCCGTCGGGACGGGGACGGCGCGGCGGCGGAGCAGGGCGCGGCGGAGTTCGTCGGCGCCCCAGACGATGATCGGGAACGGTGCGACCGTGGCGAGCTGGGCCGGGGTCAGGGCGGCGGTGCCGAAGACGCCGTGCAGGGCGGGGACGTAGACGATCGCGGCGGCGAAGGCGAGGGAGAACGTGATGCCGCCGAGCAGTTGGCGGTTGCTGAGAGGGCCGATCGAACGCAGGGAGGCGTGTTCGGTGCGGGCGGCGAAGGCCGTACCGATCTGGCAGAAAACGATGCCGAGCCAGGTGACGGTGGTGGCCTGCTGGTAGGTGAGGTGCAGTGGGGTGCCCGGCCCGGTCGGGTCGCCGGCGTGCCAGCCGCCGACGGTCAGGGTGACGAAGTAGCCGCCCATGACCAGGACGGCGGAGATCACGCCGAGGAACGCCCAGGCGCGGGCGAGCATCGCAGGCCGGATCACGTGCTCGCCGCGCGGGCGCGGCGGCCGGTCCATCAGCCCCGGTTCGGCCTTCTCCCGGCCGAGGGCGAGCGCGGGCAGGGTGTCGGTGCCCAGGTCGACCGCGAGGATCTGCATCACCGTCAGCGGCAGCGGGATCGCGCCGCCGGCGAGGGCGAACACCAGGAACGGGACGACCTCGGGGACGGCGTGGGTGAAGATGTAGACGATGAACTTGCGGATGTTGTCGTAGGTCCGCCGGCCGGCTTCGACGGCCGCGACGATGGTGGCGAAGTTGTCGTCGGTGAGCACCATCGTGGCGGCCTCGCGCGCGACGTCCGTGCCCGATCGCCCCATGGCCACGCCGATGTCCGCGCGCCGCAGGGCGGGTGCGTCGTTGACGCCGTCGCCGGTCATCGCGACGGTGTGGCCCTCAGCGCGCAGGGCGTCGGCGATCCGCAGCTTGGCCTCGGGCGAGGTCCGGGCGAAGATCACCTCTTCGCCGCGGGCGAGCAGGGCGTCGAGCCGGTCGTCGCCCATCGCCTCGAGTTCGGTGCCGGTGACGACGCGCATGCCGCGATGGCCGATGCCGACCTGGTCGGCGACGGCCGCCGCCGTCAGGCCGTTGTCGCCGGTGACCACGTGCACGGCGATCCCGGCCCGGTGGGCGCGGGCGATCGCGGGGGCGACCTCGGGGCGCGGTGGGTCGGCCATGGCGACCAGGCCGAGCAGGCAGAGCTGCTGTTCGGCGTCCTCGCGCCGTGCGGGGGCGGGCCGTCCGGGCGGCAGCTGCCTGCCGGCGACGGCGAGGACGCGCAGCCCGCGGGCGGCCAGTGCACCGACCGCGTGTACCACCTCGGTGCGGTCGGCCGGGGTGAGCGGGCGTTCGACGCCCTGGCCGCGGAGGTGGTCGGCGTGGGTGAGGATCTCCTCCGGAGCGCCCTTGGTGTGCAGGACGACCGCGCCGTCCCGGGCGTCGGCGGTGGTCATCAGCTTGATGCGGGGATCGAAGCGGAACAGCGCGCGCCGGTCCAGGTCCCGCTGCTGGGGCGTGGACGGCACGCCGAGCCGGTCGGCGAGGTCGAGCAGCGCGAGCTCGGTCGGGTCGCCGTGGCCGGACTCGGGGCGGGCTGTGGTGCAGGCGGCCGCCGCCTCGGCCAGCAGCCGTACGTCGTCCGGCACGTCCCGAATGGGATCGACGGCCGACTCGCCGTGCGGCGTCCAGACCGCCGTGACCCGCATCCGGTTCTCGGTCAGCGTGCCGGTCTTGTCGGTGCAGACGACCGTGGTCGAGCCCAGCGTCTCGACGGCGGACAGCCGTTTGACGACCGCGCCGCGCCGCGCGAGGTCACGGACCCCGGCGGCGAGCGCCAGGGTGATGGTGGGCAGCAACCCCTCCGGGACATTGGCGACGAGCAGGCCGATCGCGAAGCTCACCGCCGCCGAGAGCGACAGGCCGGCCGCGAGACCCGTCGGCAGGAACGCCAGCCCCACGCCCACGGCGATTACCGCGATCAGCCGAGCGGCCCGCTTCACCTGGCGCTCCAGCGGGCTCTGCTCGCGGCGGGTGCGCTGGCTGAGCGCGGCGATCCGGCCGAGTTCGGTGCGCATGCCGGTGGCGGTGACAACGGCGGTGGCCTGTCCGCCGGTGCAGACGGTTCCGGAGAACAGCAGGTCGCGCGCATGCAGCAGCGGCCCTGCGCGGTCCACCAGCTCCGCCGAACGCAGCACGGGCACGGATTCGCCGGTCAGTGCCGACAGGTCGACCTCCACGTCGCCGGACAGCAACCGGGCGTCGGCGGAGATCCGGTCGCCCTCCTCGACCGCCAGCACATCCCCGGGCACGAGCGCGGCAGCCGGTACGTCCCGCCGCACACCGTCGCGGACCACGGTCGACTGCTCCGGCAGGAACGCGGCCAGCGCCTCCACCGCCCGCTCGGCCTGCTGCTCCTGGGCGAAGGCGAGCATGGCATTGAGCACGATCACGGCGACGATCGCCACCGCCAGCGCCGGGGAGCCGCTGACGGCGGCGAGTACGGCGGCGACCGCCAGCAGCAGGGCCAGCGGGTGGGTGAACTGTGCCGCGAGTTCCCGGAGCCGGTGCCGCCCGCTGTGCCGGGTGAGGACGTTGGGGCCGTACACGGTCTGTCGACGGGTCGCCTCGCGTTCCGTCAGGCCCCGGGGTGAGGTGCGCAGGTCCCGGAAGAGCAGGCCGAGGGGCTCACGCGGGTCGGGCGCGTCCTGGGCCCCGGGCGGGCCGGTGGCCGGCGGCTGCAACGCGTCGGTGGTCACGGCGCGGACCGAGCGGTGGGTTCGGGCACGGTGACAACCGGGCAGTGGGCGCGGTGCAGCAGGCCGTGCGGGACGGAGCCGAGCCGCATCCCGGTGAACCCGCCACGCCCGCGTCGGCCCACCACCACGGCGAGGGCGTGCTCCGAGACCTTGGCCAGTTCCTCGACCGGGTGGCCGCGCAGCACGTCGTGGGTGATCCGTACGTCCGGGTACCGGTCGGACCAGCCCGCGGTGGCTTCGGACAGCTGGCGGCGGAGCTCCTGGACGGCGACGTGCTCGTCGACGGGCACGATCAGCGGAGGCAGCCAGACCCGGACGGCGTGCAGTTCAGCGCCGCGCAGGGCGGCGGTCGCGGCGGCGTACTCGACGGCTTCGGCGGAGGCCAGGCTGCCGTCCACCCCGACCACCAGGTACGGCGGGTCCTGGGTGACGTGCTCAGGGTCGCGGACCACGGCGACCGGGCATGCGGCCTGGGCGCTCACCGGCACGGCCGCCGAGGAGGCGCTGAACACCTCTTCGGCGCGGGACAGGCTGCGGGAGCCGAGAACGACGAGCTCCGCCTGGTGGGACTCGCGGCACAGCACCTGGGATGGGGTCCCGTCCCCGACGGCGGTCGAGACCGTCAGCTCCGGATGCCGCTCGTACGCCCGCTGGGCGGCCTGGTCGAGCAGGCGGGCGCCGCTCTGGCGGAGCGCCTCGTGGTAGCGGTTCCCGTCGAACCCTACGATGTCGTGGATGGCGGGTCGCACCGCGTGGACCAGCCGCAGCGGCAGATGCCGGCGAGCGGCTTCGTCGGCGGCCCATGCGGCTGCGACGCGCCCGGTTCCCACGGTGTCGACGCCGAGCACGAGGGGGCGGCGGCTGCTGGCGGATGTCATGGCTCCTCCACCGGGTTGCGCGGGCGGACCAGCGGTCCTTCAGGGCCTTACCCGCACGATAGGGAGGAGCCACCGGCGAGGGGGAGGGCCGAGCGGCCCCACCTGGGCGGCCTGCCGAACTGATCCGTTCGAACGGCCCCGGGACGAGACGGTGAGTGAGTGCGGATGGCCCATGGAAGCCGGGGTCCTGGGCCTCTCGGTGGCGTCCCGGTGGTTGGCGCACCACCCTGGGATCAGACCTCACAAGCGCGATGTCGTAGCCCGGAGGTGAGTGCGGTGATCATCTCGAGGGCTCCAGAGTTCCATCGGGGCGATCGGGTGGTGGTTCATCGCGAGTCGGCGCACGGCGTGGCCGAGAACGCGCCGGTCGTGAAGATTGACGCCGATCACAGCCTGCATCTGGAGTTCGCTGGCAGGCACCGCTGCCCGTGGCACGACGGGCACGTCGAACTGTGCACCACGGCGGGGTAGCCGGGGTGCCGTACGGAAGCACGAGGAGATGGCCGTCATGACCGAGCCGTCGCTGACCCAGGCCGAGTACCGGTTGCTGGCCGCCGCCGCTGGCGCGGCGCCCTCACTACACAACAGCCAGCCCTGGCGCTTCCGGCCGACGGCCGATGCCCGCGGCATCAAGGTGTACGTCGACCCGGCGCGGGCCGTGCCGGTCACGGACCCTGACGGACGGGCGCGGTGCATCTCGGTGGGCGCCGCGCTGTTCAACCTGCGGGTGGCGGCCGGCCACCTCGGCCGGGGTGTGTCGGTGACACTTCTGCCCGATCCGGCCGTACCGGAACTGCTCGCCACCGTGGACTTCTCCGGTCCGGCCGAAGCCGCCGAGGCCGAGCTGTACGCGGCGATCGCGCACCGGCACTCCAGCCGGCAGCCGTTCGCCAACCGTGACGTGCCCGAGGCCGTGTTCGGCGAGCTGATCGAGGCCGCCGGCGCCGAGGGTGTGGTGCTGTCCGCGCTGGAGGAGGCGGGAGTGCGGCGCGTGCTGGCGCTCACCGCCGAAGCCGAGGAACGGATCGCCGCCGACGTGGCCCGGCACGCGGAGACCCGAGCCTGGCTGCGCCTGGAGGAGCCCGCCACCGACGGCATCCCGGCCGCCGCGCTGGGCCCGCTGGACCACGAGGCCCGGGTGCCCATGCGCAGCTTCACCGGCTACCCGCCCGCCCTGCCCACCGAGCGCTTCGAGGCACTGCCGCAGGTGTGCACGCTCACGACACGTGGTGACCGGCCCGAGGACTGGCTGCATGCGGGGCAGGCGCTGGAGCGGGTCTGGCTGCTGGCGACGGCACACGGCCTCCGGGCCTCGGTGCTGCACCAAGCCGTCGAGTGGCCGGAGACCCGGCGGCTGCTGCGCGACCCCTCCGAAGGGCCGGGTCATGTGCAGTTGGTGGTTCGCCTGGGCTACGGCCCTCCCGGGGCGCCGACGCCGCGCCGCCCGGTGTCCGAGATCCTGGATCTGACGGACTACCGGGGCGGCTCGCAATGAGGCACCGGACCGTGGGCGAGCTGATGACCCGTGAGGTCGTCCGGGTCGCTCCGCAGACCGGATTCCGGGAGATCGTGGCCCTGCTGCGGGAGTTCGACATCACGGCCGTCCCAGTGGTGGACGCCGACGGGCACGTGGTCGGGGTCGTCTCGGAGGCCGACCTGATGCGGACCCAGGCCGCCCAGGAGGACCCGAGCGCCCTGTTCCCGGCTCCAGCGCCGATGGCCGCCGGTGCGTCCACCGCCGAGGAGCTGATGACCAGGCCGGCCGTGTGCACCGCCCCCGACGCGAGCGTGGTGGCCGCCGCCCGGCTGATGGAGCATCGGCACGTCAAGCGGCTGCCAGTGGTGGACGACGAGGGGCTGCTGGTCGGGATGGTCAGCCGGGGCGACCTGCTGCGCGTGTTCCTGCGGGACGACCAGGCGATCCGCAGCGAGATCGTGGAGGAGGTCCTCGGCCGGACCGAAGGTGTCAGTCCGGCCTCCGTCGGGGTCCAGGTCGACCAGGGCCGAGTCGTGCTCAGCGGCGACGTCGAGCCGCCCTACCTCGGACCGATCCTGGTGCGGCTGTGCCGGGCCGTGGACGGCGTCGTCTCCGTCACCGACCGAACCAAGTCGGCCCCCGCTGCCGGCGGGTGACGCGCCGGCCGGCGAGCCGAGCCCGGCAGCCCTCAATCGGCGAACGTGTGGGAGTGCTCCTGCTTCGACTGCCTGCTGCCCGGATGCCTCGTGCTACTCGTGCGCGAAGTGGTGCAGGTGGGTGTCCGGGCCGTCCCGATTCGAAGGCCGGGCCGTCGTGGGGGCGGAGCTCAGGAGGGTGGGACGTCAAGCGGGCGGCGGAACTCGTCGTCGCGGGCCAGGGTCTCCAGCGAATGCTGGTACTCGGCCTGCCCGATCCGGCCGGCCAGTAGAGCTGCGGACAGCTGCTGCTCGATGTCCTCCGTACCGTCCATGCCCTGGACGCGGTCGATCTTCGGGTGAGTGAGCCGTCTCAGGCCTTCGACGAGCAGGCCCAGGAGCCAGATGAGTGCGGCGATCACAGCTGCACCTCCTGCTGTAGCACGTTCCCAACCAGCCTGTCACGCCGCCGCCATGGTGCCGACCCGGCGCAAGCAAGGCGCCGCTCAACGAGGCGGGCCGCTGGCGAGCGTGCGGGACATGCCGTCGAGGGCCAGCTGCATCGCCTGCCACGGGCGGCCCTGATGGAACGGCCGGCCGGCCCGGAACTGCAGCGGCAGGTACAGTCCGAGCGCCTTCTTGCCCAGCCGCCACAGCGGCGAGGTCCCGACCCGGTAGGCGTCACCAGCGTCCGCCGCGACGCGCACCACTGGCAGTGGATCGCCGGTGGCCTCCAGCGGTACTTGGGCGAAGGTGGCCTTGTCGAACATCTCCATGACGCACATGCTTGTCGGGACGAACGGGCGCGGGCGCCGCAGCGCGGTCGGGTCGATGGCCGCTGCGATGTCGTCGGCCACCGCGTCGGCCTGCAGGAAGGCAAGAAACGCTTGCTTGACCGGGAAGTCGCCGGCGTCACCGGGGGCGTAGACCTCGGGATGTGCCGGAGCGCGGCGGGTGGCCGGCTCGGTGGTCAGGAACCCGCGGTCGTCCCCGGCCAGGCCCGGGTAGTCGACGGCGGCGACGTACGGCGGGAAGGCGACGAGCAGGTCGAAGGGGCGGGTGGTGCCGTCGGTGTACGCGGCCTCGCCCGCTGCCACCTTCGACACGACGGCGTCGGTGTGGCCGTGGATGCCCCGGTGTGTGAACTCCCGGGTGACCACCTCGTGCAGGCGCGGGCCGAACGCCTGGATGTATCCGGACTCGTACGTCGTCCAGGTCAGCTCGACACCGTCGCGGGCCTTCTGCCGGCGCAGCCAGGTGTCCAGCATGAGCGCGATCTCGTAGAGCGGTCCGGCGCACTTGTTGTTCGGCGGTACGAGGAACAGCACCCGCCGGTGCCGCCCCGCCCGTGCCGCGTCCCGCAGCTCGGCCAGCTCCCCGCGCAGGTCGAGCAGCTGGGCCGGAGTCCAGATCGCCCGGGCGTGTTGGGCCAGGCCCGGCACCTCCTGCGAGCGCATCGCCGCGCCGGTGGCGACGACCAGGAAGTCGTAGCGCAGCCGCGTCCCGTCAGAGAGGTCGACGGTCCGGCTGTCCGGCTCGACTTCGGCCACTTCGCCCGGCTGGAAGGTGATCCGCCGCCGCGAGAGCGGTTCGACAAGGGGGATGCGCAGCGATCCTTCGTCACCGCCGAAGGGGATGTAGATCGTGTTGGGTTTGAACAGGAAGGAGTCCTGATCGGCCACGATGGTCAGCCGCACCCGGTCGGCGAACCGTCGGTGCAGGCTGAACGCGGTCTCCAGCCCGGCAAAACCTCCGCCGAGCACCAGCACATGCGGCTTCGCGGCCATCTCGCGACTCCTTCCGGCCGGGCAATTCCGGGCGCGTCACCACCGTCCGGGGACGGCCCCACCCCGAGCACACCGTGCGCCGGTCCGTCGGTCGAGGGCCGCCGGACCTGGCGCTTGGGCCGTTCGGCCCTTTCACGGAGAATGCACGACCCGGGTGGTGTGCGTGCCGTATGCGATGTGCAGCGGTGCGCTCGTGGTCGAGACTTGCAACCAGAGCTGGCGGTCGGCGTCCGCGCCCTGCTCGGTGACGGCTGGTCAGCCCCCAGTAGCGGATAGCCGTTTGCCCATCGCGCACAGTGCCTCGCACACCCCTCCTCGGCGGGGTGGAAACCGTCGTACGTGAGCAGCCAGGCGTCGGATGGTGCCTGGCTGCGCCGTCGTCGGTCCTGGCTGCCCGTCGTCACGCCGTGCGCCCGGGGTGCTACACGGGCGGGGGTGGGTCGATGGTTCTGATGACGCGCCCGGTGACGCTTGTCGGCCGGATCCGGATCCAGGTGTCGCGGTGCCCGCCCGCCCAGGGGTGGGGGTCGGCGCGCTTCTCGAAGCGCTGGACGGCCTCCGGGCCGGTGACCTGCTCTGCTGTGCCGGTGAGGAGGATGCTCCATCCCGTGCTGAGTGCCTCGTCGAGCTGGTCCACTTCGAAGGCGACGCGGTGGCCGGCGACCCGCGCGAGGACGCTGTCCTCGGCAGTGCGGTAGAGCACGGTGCCGTCCAGGACGCGGTAGTTGACGGGCAGCGCCATCGGCCCGTCCGGGGTGGAGAGGGCGACCCGCCCGATGCCGCCGGGTGACAGCTTCGCCCAGCACTCCGAGGGGTCCAGCTCCGCCAGCTCGGGGTGGGCGGTCGGGCCGGTCCTTCCCGGCGGTGTGTCGAGGCCGCCGCCGAGCAGGTACCGGACGGAGGTTTCGAGTGCACCGGCCAGTCTGGTGAGCGAGTCAAGCTGGATTGCGGTGGGCTGTGACTCCAGGTACTCAAGGAATCCAGGGTCCATGCGTGCCCTGGTGGCTGCCTCTTCGCGAGTGAGCCCGAGCTGCTCGCGGCGGTGCTCCACCCGGCGGCCGACATCGCCGGGATGGCCGGCCCGGGCGTTGGCGTCGCCGGCGTTCCTGGTGCTCATGAACGTGTTCCTCCTCCCGTGGGATCACCGCCCTCAGGCGGCCGAGCGGCTGCCGCTCGGGACGATCACGAGCGGGCTGGTGCAGCGATGCACCAGAGCCCGGCCGGTGGAGCCGAGCAGCATCCCCCGGAAACCACCGAGGCCGCGGCTGCCGATGACCAGGCAGCGGGCACGGGCGGCTGCGATCGCGAGCATCCGGGCCGGATCGCCGGTGAGCACCTCGTGCCGCACCCGCATGTCGGGGTACTTCTCCCGCCAGCCGGCCAGGGCCTCGCCCAGGTCAGCCAGAGCGGTCTCGACCAGCTCGGGCCACTCGGCCTCCTTCGGCCGGCGTACCTCGACGGCCTGAAGGTCCACTCCACCTAGCGACGCCTCCTCGAAGGCGAAGCCGATCGCTGCCTCGGAGGCCGCCGATCCGTCGACCCCGACCACGACCGGCCCACCGCCGGACACGTCCGGCACGGGCTCAGGGACGAGCGCGACCGGGCAGGGGAGGTGGCCCACCAGGGACGCACCCGTCGAGCCGATGGGCAGCGCTGAATGGGCCTCCGTCAGCCGCCGGATGCCCAGCACCAGCTGAGCTGCGCCGTCGGCGGCCTCGCGCAGCACGTGGACGGGCCGGCCCTCGACCAGCCGGGCGGTGATCTCCAGGTCCGGGTGCCGCTCGGTCGCCGTCAGCCGGGCGGATTCCAGCAGCGTGTCACCGGCGGCCCGGAGGCCGATCGCCCAACGGTGGGCAGGGTGGTCCGGCCCGGGTTCGGGAGGAGTGCCGACGGGCCAGTCCTGGGCGTGCAGCATCAGGAGCGGCAGACCCCGCCAGGCAGCCTCGTCAGAGGCCCAGCGCACCGCCCAGTGGTTCGCCTCGGACCGGTCGACGCCCACGACCACGGGACGGCGAACTCCGGAGCCGTTCATCAGGAACTCCTTTCGCTCCCGCCACGGGGGGTCTCCCGGCGGCTGACAGCGGCCTGATCACCTTCATCGTCGACCGCCGCGTGGAGCGCGGGGAGGGCCGGTCGGGCCCTGCGGGCGAGGCCGGTGGGCCTGTGCGGGTCTGCCGAGTACCGGCTGACCGGGCCGCCGGGGCCGACCGGCCCCGTCCCGGTACGAGACGGACATCGGCACCGACTCCCACCCCCTGCAGCACCTCGTCCGTGTCATAGGCGAGGCCTGGCCCCGAGCTGGAGCCGTCATGCTCTCTCGGCCACCGCGACGTGGTGCTTCACGGCGGCGAAGCTGTCGGGGGTGACCGAGATCGAGTCGATCCCGGCCGCTACGAGGAAGCGGGCGAAGTCCGGGTCGTTGCTGGGCCGTTGGCCGCAGAGGCCGACGGTGCGGCCGGCTGCGTGGGCCGTGGCGATCAGGCTGTCGATCGAGCGGGTGACCGCCGGGTCGCGTTCGTCGAAGAGGTGGGCGAGCAGGTCGGAGTCGCGGTCGACTCCGAGGGTGAGCTGGGTGAGGTCGTTGCTGCCGATCGAGAAGCCGTCGAAGCGCTCGGCGAACTGCTCGGCGAGGACGATGTTGGACGGTATCTCCGCCATCACGTACGCCCGCAGGCCGTTGCGGCCACGTTCCAGGCCGTGGCCGGCCATCTCGGTGAGGACCCGGTCCGCCTCCTGCGGGGTACGGCAGAACGGGATCATCACCACGACATTGGTCAGGCCCGTCTCGTCGCGGACCTTCCGCAGGGCCCGGCACTCCAGGGCGAATCCCTCGCGGTAGCGCTCGTCGTAGTAGCGGCTGGCCCCGCGCCACCCGATCATCGGATTGGCTTCGACCGGCTCGAACGGTTGCCCGCCGATCAGCCGGGCGTACTCGTTGGTCTTGAAGTCACTGGTACGGACCACCACCGGATGCGGCCAGCGGGAGGCGGCGATCCGGGCCACGCCCCGGGCGAGGTTGTCGGTGAAGTAGTCGGTGCGGTCCGGGTATCCGCTGGTGAGTTCGTCGATCAGGCGTCGGTCCTCGGGGGACAGCCGTTCGGGGTGCACGAGCGCCATCGGGTGAACCCGCACCTGATGGGCCACCATGAACTCCATCCGGAGCAGTCCCACACCGTCGGCAGGCAGCTGCCACCAGCGGAACGCGGCTGCCGGGTCGGCGAGGTTGAGCATCACTTTCGTCCGCGTCTCGGGCAATGTGCCGAGATCCGTCTCGGACTCCTCGAACGCGACCTGTCCGGCGTAGACACGGCCCTCCGAGCCTTCGGCACAGGACACCGTGACCTGCTTCCGGTCCTCGAGGACGGCGGTGGCCCGTCCGGTCCCCACCACGGCCGGCACGCCGAGCTCGCGGCTGACGATCGCCGCGTGCGAGGTCCGCCCGCCGTGGTCGGTGACGATCGCCGAGGCCCGCTTCATCAGCGGCTCCCAGTCCGGGTCGGTGATCGCGGTGACCAGGACCGCGCCGGTCGGGAAGCGCTCCAGCTCGACCGGGCTGGCCAGCGCGCACACCGGGCCGACGCCGATCGCCTCGCCGACGGCGATCCCGCTCACCAGCCGTTCGCCGGTGCCGGTCAGCCGGTAGCGGCGCAGCACTGTCCCGTGTCGTCGGGACTGCACGGTCTCGGGACGGGCCTGGACGAGGTAGAGGGCACCGGTCGGGCCGTCCTTGGCCCACTCGATGTCCATCGGGCACCCGAAGTGCTCCTCGACGGCGACCGCCCACTCGGCGAGCGCGCGTACCTCGGCGTCGTCCAGTACCCGGCCGGCGCGCTCCTCGGGGATGGTGTCCACCGTTCGGGTGAGCCCCTCGGTGGCGTATACCGCCTTGCGCCGCTTGGCGCCGACCTGTGCCTGGATCACCGGGTTCAGAGCCGGATCTTTCAGCAGCGGCTTGAACACCACGTACTCGTCGGGGTCGACCTGGCCGCTGACCACCGTCTCGCCGAGGCCCCAGGCGGCGCTGACCACGACCGCTCCGGGGAAGCCGCTCTCGGGGTCCAGCGTGAACACCACGCCGGCCCCGCCGAGGTCGGCGCGGACCATCAGCTGCACGCCCACCGAAAGCGCCACGGCCATGTGGTCGAAGCCCATCCGCTCGCGGTAGTCGATCGCCCGGTCGGTGAACAGGGACGCGAAGCAGCGATGGCACGCGTCGATGACGGCGGCCCGGCCACGCACGTTGAGGAAGGTCTCCTGCTGCCCGGCGAAGCTCGCCTCCGGCAGGTCCTCAGCGGTCGCGCTGGACCGCACGGCGACATCAGGGTCGGTCCGCCGGACCTCCAGGCCGAGCCGCTCGTACGCCTCGGTCAGCTCGTCTTCCAGCGTGGACGGGAGAGGAGCGGCGAGGAGGGCGGCGCGGATGGCCGAGCCCACCTCGGCGAGCGCAGCGCCCTGATGCAGTCGGTCGAGTTGCTCCCTGATCCGTTCGGTCAGGTGAGCGTCTGTAATGAACTCACGGTAGGCGTCGGCAGTGACGGCGAAGCCGTCCGGGACGCGGACCCCGGCCCGGCCCAGGTGGGTGATGAGCTCGCCGAGGGATGCGTTCTTGCCGCCGACCAGGCCGACGTCCCCGCGGCCGATCTCGGTGAACCAGGTGACGCGGCGCATGGCTGCCTCCGGGGAAGTGGTACTCAGTACGGCAGTGGCCGGTCGGAGGGGGTGCGCAGGTCCAGCGGCGGAGATTGGGGGCGCGCTGCGCGCTTGGCGATCATGATCCGGGGCATCCGAGCCACCTCCTCGGTCGCCTGGCCGGTGTCCAGTGACCTCCACGATCTCCCCGGCCCCGTTCCGGGCCCCAGGGGCCGACGCCCCGAATTCCGGGCCCGACCAGGTCCTTCCCCGGTGGGCCGGACGGCCCAAGGCGATCGGAAGGGCCGACCGGCCCGTCCGGCGGGTGCCTGCCGGCCCTGGCAGCGCACTCTGGACGGCGGTTCTCCTGGAATCGAGGGAAATGGCAGGGAGGCCGGCCATGACCAGCACCACGGTTCCCGAGACGCAGAGTCTGCTTCGCACCCGATGCGGCCGGACGATTACGGTCTCCCGGTTCGCCGAGGGAGTCATGCCTCCGGATCTTGGACGGGTCGTGCTGGACATGGCCCGCGAACCCTATGACCAGGATCTGGTGTGGGCATCGCTCACACCCGACGAGGCCAGGGCACTCGCGGGCCTGCTGATCCAGCAGGCCGCCGCCGTCGAGCGGTCGCGGACAGCGCGCACCGGTGCTGTGGAGGCTCACGGGCTTCGGGGCGATGCGTACGCGATCACCGCCCGGGACCACCTGCTGACGGTTGACCAGCCCCTGGACGGCGGCGGCACCGACACCGGTCCGACGCCCGTGGAACTTCTGGTCGCCGCCCTGGCAGGCTGCGTCGCGCACTATGCCGGACGCTACCTCGACCGCCACGGGATCCCTCGGGACGGCCTGCGGGTGACCGCCGACCGCGCTATGGCGCACGACCGGCCGACCCGGATCGCGTCGATCGACATCGGCCTGTCCGTTCCTGGGCTGCCCCCGGAGCGAGTAGAAGCACTGCTCGCGGTGGTCTCGCACTGCACGGTCCACACCACCCTGCAGCACCCGCCCGAGCTGACGATCTCCATGGAGCAGCAGCGGTGAGAGTCGTCTTCCTGGTGATCGCTCCACCAGTGACGGTTCTTCCGGGTGCGATGGCGCAGCAGGCCGCCCGGCGGATGGACGACGAGGTGGTGGGCTGTGTGCCGGTCGCCGACCGGGACGTCCTGCGCAGCATCGTGACCGAGCGCGATCTTTTCGTCTGTGCCCTGGCCGTCGGCGTCTGCCCCAAGACGCCCGTGTCCTGGTTGATGTCTGCGCCCGCGGTCGGCGTGGATGTCGCCGACAACCTTTCCGTGGCCTGCCGGACCTTCCGCCAGCGGGGGGTGTGGCGGCTGGCCGTCCTCGACGGGCAACGACCGGTCGGACTCCTCGCCATCGACGACGTCTTCCTCGACGTCCTCCAGTGGCTCTCCGACCTGCTCGGCCCCTTGTCCTGGAGCGCCCAGCTGTGGGGACGGAGGTTGTGCGACGCAATCCCGGGAGAGACGGTGGGCAACGCCGAGTGGACGGGGACCGCTGACCGGGCGGCAGGTGTTTCGCGCGGCCGCCGAGCGCCGTGATCGTGGGCATCGCTGCTGGTGGTCATCTGCACGATCCAATGATCAGGATGTCCACGATCAAGGGGCAATGCCCGGGGCCGCCGGCGTCGTGGGAGACGACAGCCAGGAGGGGACTGTCCACGTCGGGTTCACCCTGGGCCGGTAGGCTCCCGCCGCACATGACAGCTGGACGACAAGGCCGAGCGGAGACCTGGTGGAGGCAGTGGAGGAGCGCGCGGTGGCGCGGGTGGGGCTGGGGACGATCGTTCGGGAGTGGGGCCGGATCGGTTCGATCGGGTTCGGCGGTCCGCCCACCCATATCGCTCTGCTTCGGCAGCTGTGCGTCGAGCGCCGGGGCTGGATCGCGGCGGCCGAGTTCGAGGACGGCATCGCCGCCACGAACCTGCTGCCCGGACCGGCGTCGACACAGTTGGCGATCTTCACCGCGTGGCGCCTTCGCGGTGTGCCAGGTGCGGTGGTCGGCGGTGCCGCGTTCATCCTGCCCGGCCTGGTGCTGATCCTGGCGCTGTCCGCGCTCTTCCTGGCCGGAAGCCCCCCGCTGTGGGTCAGCGGGGCCGCGGCCGGGGCAGGTGCTGCGGTCGCTGCGGTCGCCGTCCAGGCGGCGAGCTCGCTGATGCCGGCGAGCTGGAGACGCGCCGGGTCCGAACGGTCCGCGCGGGCACGCTGGATCGGCTACTTCGCAGCGGGCGGCACGGCGGCCGTGGTGATCGGCCCGTTGATGGTCCTGGTACTCCTCGCCGCAGGCCTGCTGGAGGTCGCCGTCCGCACCCGGCGCGAAAGTACGGCGGGCACGCAGCGGCGCGGTGCGTGGCCGCTTCCCCTGGCCGTCGCCGGACCGGCGCTCGGCGGAATGCTCGCACTGGCGTGGGTGGCGTTCAAGGTCGGCGCGCTGTCGTACGGGGGCGGGTTCGTCATCATCCCCCTGATGCAGGCCGATGCCGTCGACCGGTACCACTGGATGAGCGACGGCCAGTTCCTGAACGCCGTGGCCCTCGGGCAGGTCACTCCCGGGCCGGTCGTGCAGACCGTCGCCGTCGTCGGCTACGCGGCGGCGGGCATCCCCGGCGGACTGCTCGCTGCTGCGGTGGCCTTCGCCCCGTCCTTCCTTTTCGTCATCCTCGGCGGTCCCCGGTTCGACGCCCTGCGCGCCAACACGGCGGTGCAGGCCTTCTTCACCGGTGCCGGTCCTGCTGTCATCGGAGCGATCACCGGATCCGCCATTCCCCTGGCCTCGGCGTTGCAGCACACCTGGCAGTACGGGGTGCTCGCCGCCGCCGCGCTCTGGCTGCTCGCCGCCAGGCGCGGCGTCGTCAGCGCCCTCCTCGGCGCCGGAGCGGTCGGCGTGGCCTTCGCGGTAGCCGGCTGGCCAGTGAGCTGAACGGCATCGGGTCGGCCGGCCGTGGCCCGCACGGTGTCCGGCCCGCCGACGTCCTTCCGCGGTGGATCGCCCGTTTGCGGCCGTCGGTCAGTCCTGGGCGAGGATCATGTTGCCGGTGGTGGCTCCTCCGTCGATCACGAACTCGGATCCGGTGGTGAAGGTGGCGTCGGCGGCGATGAACAGCGCCATCACGGCGACCTCCTCGGGCGTGCCGTAGCGGGGGATGGGCTGGTCGGCGGTGATGCTCTCGTCCATGCCTGCGGTCATCGGGGTGAGGATCGGGCCGGGGTGGATCGAGCAGACGCGGACGCCGTCGGACGCCAGCTCCAGGGCCGCGGTCTTGGTCAGGCCGCGCAGGCCCCACTTGCTCGCGACGTACGCGCCGAGGTTCGCGTAGCCCATCAGGCCCGCCGTGGAGGAAATGTTGATCACCACGCCGCCGCCCGCCCGGCGCAGGGACGGCACCACGGTGTGCAGGCCGAGCCACGCGCCGTAGAGGTTGACGTCGAGCACGCGGCGGAAGGACTCGGGTGTCTGCTCCTCGATGGGGCCGAAGTCGACGACGCCGGCGTTGTTCACCAGGACCGCCACCGGGCCGTGGTCATGCTCGGCGTTCGCGACGGTGGCCGCCCAGTCCTCGGCGCTTGTGACGTCGAGCCGGTTGAACCGCGCGGAGGAACCGAGTTCGGCGGCGAGCGCCTCGCCCTCGGGGCACAGGACATCGGCGATCGTGACTGACGCGCCCTCCTCGGCGAACGCGCGGGCGATGGCAGCTCCGATACCGCGTGCGCCGCCCGTGACGACCGCGTTCTTCTCGTTCAGGCGTCCCATGACGACCACCCAGCATCCTGCGGAACCGAGCCCTTCGGTAGAAGGGCTCCCTCTGTTCCAGCGTGCGCTGCGGCTTGCGGAGCCGCCGGTCGGGAGGCCACCACGGAGTCAGCGCGAACGACCAGGGCTGTGACGAGTCCGGTCGAGCATGTCGTTGTCATCCGTGTTCCGGCCCCTCATAGGCGGACGATGACGAGGGCTGTGTCGTCATGGCCGTTGCCGCGGGCAGCTCCGAGGTCGGTGAGGACGGCGTCGGCGAGCGGGCCGGGGGCGAGGTGACGGTGCCGGACGAGGCTGTCGGTGAGGCAGCGCAGCCCGACGTCGATGTCCTCGCCGCGGCGTTCGATGAGCCCGTCGGTGTACAGCGCGAGGACGGCCCCCGGCGTGTAGCGGATGGTGGCCTCGGACCGGGTGACCGGTTCCGGGGCAGCGTTCAGCGGTGGGTCGGTGGCGGCGTCGAGGGCGTCGGCGATGCCGTCGGGGTGGACCAGGACCGGCGGTGGGTGTCCGGCACAGCTGTAGCCGACCGTGCGGCGGGTGCGGTCGACGAGGGTCTGGACGGCGGTGGTGGCCAGCGCGCCGTCGAGGGTGGCGGCGTACCGGTCGAGGGTCTCCAGCGCGCGGGCGGGATCCAGGGTGGCGCGGATCGCGGCGTTGAGGGCGGCGTGGAGCTGGCCCATGACGCCGGCGGCCTCAAGACCGTGGCCGACGACGTCGCCGACAGCGATTGCGGTCAGGTCGGGAGTGAGGTCGACGAGGTCGTACCAGTCGCCGCAGACATTGAGGGCGTCGGTGGCGGGGCGGTAGCGGACGGCTGCGGTGGTGCGGCGGGTTTCGGGGACCGTGGGGAGCATGGACTCCTGCAGGGTGAACGCGATCCGGCGTTCGCGGGCATGGGCCTCGCGCAGCTGCTGGTTGAGCTCCTGAAGTTCCTGGGCGCGGGTGAGGAGGTCGGCGGCCATCTGCTGCTCATGGGTGAGGGCACCGCCCGGCCGCTCCCACGGATGGTGCGCCTTGAGCTGGCGGACGAGTGCGGTGACCTCCTCGACCCGGTGGACGATGAGGGTGACGCGTCCGTCCGGGTCGGTCACCGGGGAGTTGATCGGGCTCCAGTAGCGCTCCTCGAAGACGCCGGGCCGCTCGGGGTCCTCGACGTCGTATTTCTGCAGAGCCATGCTGTCGCGTCGGCCGGTGGCCAGTACCCGTTCCAGCGAGGCGCGCAGGTTACGGGCGCCGCTGGCCTCGGGGTCGGCGGGATTGTCGGGGAAGGCGTCGAAGACGTTGCGCCCGACCAGGTCGTCCAGGCTGTGGCCGGAGACCTGCAGGTAGGCGGCGTTGGCGTCGACCATGATGAGATCGGGGGTCATGACCAGCATCGGGCTGGGGACGGCCTGGAACACCGCCGTGTAGTCGATCGCCGGCCCGGCCACGCCACCCCCGCTCGTACTCAACTGATCACCGCAGGTGATGCAAATGTACGCGGAGGGCACGGCCGGAGTCGGGCACTGCGTGTCGTCCATGAGTCAGTGTCACGGACCGTGCTGCTTGCGTGCCCTGCGGGTGAGGGTGGCCGGCACAACCAGTTTCGGCGCGGGCAGGTCCGTACGGACCTCATTCGCATGGCCGGAGCGTGCAGCGCCGGGTCGGACTCCGGCTTGTCCGGTGCCGGTGGCGGAGAGAGGGTTGTCATACCGCCACGACGAGCAGCAGCACCGGCCGTTCCGGGCGGGTGGTGGCGGGGCTCGGACATTCGGCTTCGGCCGCGAAGGAGTGGGAGTCCATGGCTGGTATCGCTGACCGTCTCGCGGAGCTGTTCCGGATCAAGGCGAACCGGCTGCTGGACCGGGCCGAGGATCCGCGTGAGGTGCTGGACTTCGCGTACACCCAGCAGCTGGAGCTGTTGCAGCAGGTGCGGCGCGGCCTGGCGGACGTGGCGACGAGCCGCAAACGGGTGGAGCTGCAGGTCGCCGGGCTGCGGCAGTCGGCCGGCAAGCTGGAGGAGCAGGCGCAGCAGGCGTTGGCCGACAGCCGGGAGGATGTGGCTCGTGAGGTGCTGGCCCGGCGGGCGGGTGTGCACGGTCAGCTGACCGCGCTGGAGGAGCAGGAGCCGCTGCTGAAGGCGGAGGAGGAGCGGCTCACCGAGACGTCCCGGGAGCTGGAGGCGAAGGTGGAGGCCTTCCGCGTCCGCAAGGAGACGCTCAAGGCCGAGTACACCAGGGCCGAGGCACAGGCCCATGTCGCGGAGGCGGTGTCCGGCGTCGGGCAGGACATGGGGAACATCGGCGCGGCCGTGCAGCGGGCGAGGGACCGGACGGAGCAACTGCAGGCCCGTTCGGCGGCGCTGGAAGAGTTGACTGCCTCCGGCGCGCTGGAGGATGCCACCGTCCCGGCCGGTCCGGACGACGTACGGATCGAGCTGGAGCGAATCACCTCGGATCGGGAGGTGGAGGACGAGCTGAAGCGGCTGAAGGCGAAGCTTCCCGCCGCGACGGGGACGGAGACGGACATGGGAGAGGACAGCAGGAGCGCGGAGTCCGGTGGGGAGTCATCGGTGTGATCGTCCAGCGGCCCCAGCGGAGGTCAAGGTGCAGGGGGAGACGCCGCCGGATTCCGCCGAGTATGCGCGTGTCATGGTGCGCGCCGTGGCCGGGCACGCGCACCAGCCGGTGCTGTCAGCACGGGTGAGACTGACGCAGCGGCGGGATCCGGCGGCGGGCCATTCGGCGGTAGCCCGGGCCAGTCTTGACGTGAACGGGCAGATCGCGCGGGCGCCAGCGGCGGCCGAGGCCGTGCACGAGGCCATCGACCTGTTGAAGGAACGGCTGGACTACCAGCATTCCCGCCTGGAACACCGGTAGCTGTGGCCCGGCCCGACCCCGCTCGGCCCCTACGAACAACGGAACCCGAGCGGTCCGGGCTGACCGCAGCGCGCTCCGCGGCCCTCGCGACAGGGCCTCATTCGGCGCTTGAAGGAGTCGTTCGGCCCTCGTGACAGGGGCGGGTGGCGATTAGTGTACGAAGTGACCTGCAGGGCGAGCGAGGGAGTTCGGCCGGAGCGGCGCCCGACGGTCAGTGCGCTGTCCGGAGCCGATTTCGACGGCTGGGCTGAGAGGCCGGAGGGTGGTCGACGAGACCCCGCCGGCGACCTCCATTACCTGATCCGGGCAATGCCGGTGGAGGGAGCCCACCTTGCAGGTTCCAGTCGGGGAAGGGAACAGCGGCCCGCGCGCCGGCCTCGCAGATGATCTGCGAGCAGTGTGCGGGTCGTCCTCCATCATCCCGTCCCGCCCCGCTCTCAGGCATCCGCGACGGCATAGCGGAGGAGGGCGGCAAGTCCGTCGTCCAGCGGGAGTTCGCCGCGGGGGAACACGATCAGTTCTGCGCCGGTGCCGACGATCGCCCGGACGAGAGCGGCGTCGGCCGGCTCCTGCCAGCTGGAACCGATGCCGAGGGAGGTCAGCTCGTCCTGGGTGAAGCCGATCTGTTTGGGCGCGATGCCGACCCAAAGCCGCTGGTCCAGGTCGAAGGTATCGTTGATCAGGACGGTTTCGGCCTGGCCGTGGCGCAGGGCGGCGACGGTGGCCGCGAGGCCTTCGACCACACCGCTGCGCCGGGCGCGGCGGGCCAGGAAGCGCTGGGTGTTGGCCTGGTCGCGGGCGGACAGGCGGCCGCGGAACAGGTAGGCGAGTTCGTCCTCCATGAGGGCACGTTCGGGGTCGGTGTCCCAGCCGTCGCTGTCGATGGTGACGATGCGCTTGCGCAGGCGTTTGGGCAGTTCCCGGGTGAGGGCGTTGCGTGCCCAGTGGTCGCCGGACACGATGATCGCCTCGGCCTCGCTGTTGTCGGCGAGGCCGGCGAGCTCCTCGGCGACCCCTGCGGCGGCATGTCGCCATTCGGAGGCCGCGACCCGGTGCCGGGTCAGGTGGCCGGGGGCGACCCTGGCGGTGGGCCACCGGCCTGCCTGGAGGTCGACCTCCAGCTCGGAGGCGGGGCCGCCGCCCGGTCGGGTGACGCGGTGGACGGCGACGGCGGCGTAGGGGATGTCGGGGGCGTGCTGGAGGGCGAGCGGCATGGCGTCGGGGACCATCGTGAACCGGGCGGCGTCGCGGGCTGGTGCCTCGGGCAGTTCCTCGGCGAGCGCGAGGCGGCCGTGGGCGGCGAAGACGGCCTGGCCGTGGCGGCCCGGTAGGTCGCGGTCGGTGCCGACGACGCGGGTGACGGCGCCGCGGGTGGCCATGTCGGCGCCCTGAGCGGCGAGTTCGGTCTCCAGGCGCCGTCGGCGCAGGTCGATGGCCCGGTCGGGCTCGTCGAGGTCGCGCGAGGTGTCGACGTAGGCGCAGGCATAGGGGCCCGGTCGTGCGTAGAGCGGGCCGAGGAAGGTAAGTTTCATGGCCGTCCGCTCCTGTGGGGGTCAGAGTCCTTTAGCGAGCAGGAGTTCGTGAGCCAGACGGGCGGCGCGGCCCACGCGGTCGGGATCGGGCTCCTGGTCGGGGAGGTCCTCCAGGCCCTGGATGAGGGCGCGCACGGCCTGACCGAGGGCCTGGACCCGGGCTTCGAGCAGTTCCAGACGTTCGACGGTGCTTTCGAGGTCACGGCCGGGAGGGGGGAAGGCCTCGGTCGGCGTGCCTGGGGCGGTGGAGTCGGTCATGTTCGGCTGCCTCTCCTGAGTGGTCTGCGGTGGTGGGTCACTCGGCGGGGGTGATCAGGCCGTAGTGGCCGTCGAAGCGGCGGTAGAGGACGTTGCCGCGTCCGGTGACATCGTCGGTGAAGAACACGAAGGGCTGTCCGAGGGTGTCCATGCGGCGTTTCGCGGTGGCCACGTTCATTCGCGGTGCGGGAGCGGGGCTGACGGTCAGCGGGATGGCGGTGGTGCCGAGCTGTTCGGGGTGGGGGTGGACCTGGGCGAGCCGGTAGCCGGTGGGGGCGGCGCGGTAGAGGACACTGTCCTCGCCGGTGGCCAGGTCGGTGAAGAGGTGGAAGCCGTAGTCCATGGTGTCCATCTCGAAGGCGGCCTCGTCGACGGTCTCGCGGGCGAGGGAGAAGGACTTGTGGCGAATGATCTCGCGCTCTTCGGGCGGGCGGGGGTAGTGCGCGGGGCGGTGCGTGGGCTCGGTGCCGTGCCGCCACTCGTGCTCGTGCTCGTGCTCGGCGGCTCTGGGCGTGCCACCGCGTTGGGCCTCCCAGTGTCTGCGGAGTCGGGCCAGCTTCAGGGCCAGCAGGTCGTGCAGGAGGTCGATCGCCTCGGGCATGGATTCGGCGGCGACGTGGGCGCGGGCGGCGCGCCCGTTGACGTCCAGGTTGGCCTGGGCGAGGTAGGGGCGCTCGGTGGCGGGGTTGTGCATGCGAGTGAGCCGGATCCGGACGGACAGGACGGGCTCTCGCACCTGGTCCAGGAGTGCGAGCACTTTGGTGCGGGCGAGTTCGGGCGTGCCGAGCGGGAGGTCGCCCTGGGCCTCGACCTGGACCTCGGGTGTCTGTGTGGGCATCGGTCGGTTCGCCATCGGATCTTCTCCGTTCGTCGGATGCCGGTGATGGCGGTGTCAGCGGTAGCGGGTCAGTCCGCCGATGCCCTGCGCAGGAGCACGGGGCGTGCCGGGCGTGAGGATGCGGATGTCGGCTCCGGTGAGGAGCGCGCTTCGGACGGCGGCGTCGGCCAGCCCCGTCTCCACCAGCGGTCCGGCGTCTGCTGCGAAGGCGGTGCCGAGGTCGGCGATGTCGGTGGGTTTCGGGCCGAACCACGCTGTGTGGTGGGAGGCAGGGTCGTCGGTCACCAGGAGGGTGCGCAGTTGTCCGTCGGCGAGGGCGCGCAGGGTCGCGGTGATGCCTTCCACGGCATGTCCGCGGGCTGAGCGTTCTTCGGTGTACCGGCGGAGCAGGGCCGTGGTCCCGTCGCGTCCGGCGCGGCAGGTCTCTGTGTCGACCTGGGCCAGCCGTCGGGGCTGCGGCTGCCGCTGACCGGGTGGATCGACACGTTGTTCCGGACCCAGGCGGGCAGGTGCCTGGTGAGGTACTGGCGGGCACGGACGTCACCGGCCAGCATCAGGTCGTGCGCGTCCACTTCTGCCAGCGCGGTGCCGAGGGCTTCGGCGACCCTGGCGGCGTTGTGCTCCCAGGAGTCCTCGGCGCGGTGCTGGTAGCGCATCTGGGACGTGCCGCCGGGCCGGTTGCGTTCGATCTCGTCATCGGGGCCGGTGACGGTGCGGCGGGTGCTCTCGGTGGCACCGGCGGGGTAGAGCTGGAGGTCGGCGCCGGTGCGGTCGACGACGGCGACGACGTGCGCGGGGTGGTCCTGGCGCCAGGCGAGCAGCGGCAGCAGGTGCGGCAGCGGCCCGGCCATGGCGAGATCGTGCTGCTCGCAGCCGGGCAGCACGGCGGAGAGCCTCACGTCGCCGCTGGCGGCGAAGGCCGCCAGCACGCCGGAACCCGGCTGCGAGGACAGGAAGCGCTGAGTCAGCGCGTCCAGCTCACCGGCCTCGGCCCCTCGGGCGGCGAGGCCGCGGCAGAGTTCCTGCCAGCGCTCCTCGGCGTACTGGCCCTTCTCCGGGCGCGTGTCGAGATCGAAGTAGACCGACAGGAACGGGCCGGGCTCGGCGAGCAGCTCGCGCAGGGCCTCGGTGCCGATCTCGGTTCCGGTTGTCATGTGATTCCTCCTCGGGCGGGACGAAGCCCTCCGGGGTCGGGGATCCGATGCGACAGCCCGGGACGAGGTCCGGCGGGAGAGCCCAGCGTGTTCGGCCGAATACGCTGCCGAACCGGCGCGGCCCGTTTCCAGGCCATCGGCGACCTGCAACCGACGCTAGTTCGTTCTGCTCCTGACCGCGATGGGCCGGTCGGCCCGACCGGGCCGTCGGGAGGAACCGCCTGCCGAGGGCCACCCGCCTGGCATCGCTGGGCCTCCTTGACCCCGTCGGCAGGCGAAGAAAACGGCAGGCGGGCGTACGGAAGGAACAGGCGACGAGGAACCGTCGAACAGGCCGCCGAGGTACTGGAATTCGCGCCAGGACTACGGATGCCGGGCCACTCGACCGCGAGGTGCAGCCGCCGCACGCCGACGAGGTCATCGCCGCCCCTGCAGGCGGCGTCGTCCAACGCGGCCCGCCATGCGCACGCGGCCACGGTCGAACTCGCCATGAGGAGCGGCAGCGGACCGGGTCTCTCCGTCGCCGAGGACGGCCAAGGCCCCCGAACACCGATGCCACAGCTGACCGGACGACCTCGCCGACCGGGCCGCGAGGCTCGCGGGCTCCTTCGACGCCACCTCCGGTCCTCACGCCCGGACCCGCCTGCTCGGGCACGCGCCACTCCCGGCAGCGGGCGGATCCGGGACGGCTGACCCGAGAATCGTCCTGAACCGCATCATGCGAATCAGCTGATCGGACAAGGCGGCTGCCGTGGTGGGGGGTTTCTCCGATCGCGGTGGCCGTGGTCGCGCAGCAGGATGGAAGCAGATGTCCGGACGAATGAGGAGGGCTGAGATGGCCGGCGAGTTGCTCCACAGGCGTTCGCACTGGTGGCCCCCGTTCTCGGAGTGGTTCGAGGATCTCCCCGTCGAACTGCGGATGGGTGAGCACATGATCCGCGTCGAGGAGTCCGAGGAGGAGGGAACGTACGTGGTCAGGGCCGAGCTTCCGGGGATCGACCCCGCGAAGGACGTCGAGATCACGGTCGAGGGAGGCGTGCTGACCGTCCGCGCGGAGCGCACCGAGGAGAGGCGGGAGAAGCAGCGCTCGGAGTTCCGCTATGGCTCTTTCACCCGCAGTGTCCGGCTGCCCGAAGGCGTGAACGAGCAGGACATCACCGCGACCTTCGACAAGGGCGTGCTGACCGTGAAGGCTCCGATGGGCAAGGTCGAGAAGCAGGCCCGTCGGATCGAGATCGCGAGCGGCTCCGAGGGCTGAGACGCGCATCGGTGCGGTGCGGTGCGGGGCACCGCATCGCTGTCTTCGCCGGTCCTGTGCGGCTTCTCGGCTGGGCGGATCCCTACTTGGGGACCGCCTGTCCATGGCGCTCGCCGGCTGTGCCGACCGGAGGAGTGAAGGGATGTCCACGGAGAACACAGGCGAGGACTCGGTCGAGCCCCGACGGGCGCACCCAGGAGACATCGGGCGGCGCGTGGCCGAGCGCAGGCAGCAGCTCGGGCTCAGCCGCGAGGAGGTGGCCGAACGGGCGGGTACGGCGGTCGGATACGTGGAGTACGTCGAGTCGTCGGCCGGTCCACCGGATGTCGTCCCCCTCACGCGGCTGGCTGGCGCGCTCGGCACGTCCACCTGGGAGTTGCTGGGCGGAGGAGTGGACATACCGCCTGGTCGTGCGGCGGCCGCGGCGCACCCGGTGCTGGAGGAGCTGCCGGCCTGGGAATGCTGGTCCTGGGCTTGATCCGCTTTGACGGACACCCCTGATAGGGGCTTCGGCCCCGGAGGGATGATGTCCATTATGGAGAGCGTGGGAAAGAAGAAGCCGCGTCCCAGGCGCTCGTTCACGCCGGAGTTCAAGGCGGAGATCGTCGACCTGTGCCGACGCGGCGACCGGTCGGTGGGCCAAGTCGCGAAGGACTTCGACCTGACCGAGACCGCGGTGCGCGACTGGGTGAAACAGGCCCAGGTCGACGCCGGCGAGCGCGACGGCCTGACCAGCGACGAGCGCGAGGAACTGGCCCGGCTGCGGCGGGAGAACCACCGCCTGCGCGAGGACGTCGAGGTTCTCAAGCGGGCCACGGCTTTCTTCGCGAAGGAGACCCGGTGACGGTGCACCCGTTCATCGAGGCGGAGAAGCAGGCAGGCTACAGCGTCAAACGGGCGTGTGAGCTGCTCAAGGTCTCCCGTGCCGCCTTCTACGCCCGCCGCAACGGCCAGCCCGGTCCCCGCGCCATGCGTGACGCGGAATTGACCTCGAAGATCACCCAGATCCACACGGACTCCAGGGGAAGCTACGGAGCCCCACGCGTCCACGCCACCCTCCTACAGGGCGGTGACCGGTGCGGCCGTCGCCGAGTCGCCCGACTGATGCGCCAGGCAGATCTGCAGGGCCGACACCGCAGGCGGCGCCACCGCACCACCGTCCCGGACCCGAATGCCGCCACCCGGCCGGACCTGGTCCTTCGCGACTTTGAGCCCGACCCGACCGCCCTGGACGTGCGCTGGTGCGGCGACATCACCTACATCGCGACCGAAGAGGGCTGGCTCTACCTGGCCACCGTCATCGACATCGCCTCCCGCCGCGTCGTCGGCTGGGCCACCGCCGACCACCTGCGGACCGAGCTGGTCGCCGACGCCCTGCGGGCCGCCTGCCGGACCCGCCGTCCCAACGGTCCGGTGATCTTTCACTCCGATCGCGGCTGCCAGTACACAAGCCGTGAATTCGCTTACCTGGCATCGGAGTTCGGTGTCCTCTTGTCGGTTGGCCGGACCGGCCAGTGCTGGGACAACGCGCTCGCGGAGTCGTTCTTCGCCACCTTGAAGCGGGAGCTGATCGGCGAACGGCCGTGCCCCAGCCGGGCGGCTGCCCGATCGGCGATCTTCGAGTGGATCGAGGGCTGGTACAACATACGCAGGCTGCACAGCAGCCTCGGCTACCGCAGCCCGGCCGCCTATGAGGCCGTGCTCGCCGCTTGACCAACACACCAACGGTGTCCGTCAAAGCGGAGCAGGCTCAGTCCAGGCTCGCGCCGGGCGGTATCGGCAGGGTGGCCGTGTCGACAGAGGAAGGCCCCGTCGTCCTTCCGGCCAACTTCCGGGTCCTCGACGGCACGGTGATCTACCGCACCGCCGCAGAAGGCACGCTGGCCGCGGCCAGCGGCGGCCGGGTCGCCTTCGAGGCCGACCACATCGACGAGGCCCTGCGCACCGGGTGGAGCGTCCTCGTGAAAGGCATCGCGACGGTTCTGGACGAGCCGGAGGCAATCGAGCACCTGACCCGGCGCGGCAGCCCCGACCCCTGGGCGGGCGGAGCACGCGACGTATGGGTCCGGATCAAGCCCTCCTCCATCACCGGCCGCCGGATCCGCATCGCCGACACGTAGGCCCCGGGCCGGTGACCGGTCCCGAGCGGAGGCGTCCGCCACGAAACGATGGCTCGCGAACGTGGCCGCCGCCCGGCGCCGCAGCCTTGCCTCGACCGGTTCGGTTTCGAACAGCTCATCCGCATCGCGCATTTCGGGATAATCCCGCACGAAAGATCGCGAGACGCGGGCGGGTTGCCCGTTACTGAGCCACGCTCCTGGCCTCAGGCGCCGCGTCGGTAGTAGGTGATGGAGACCTTGACCGGGCCGTCGTCGGACGCGGTGGTGAGCGTGCGGATGACGGCGATGTCCTGGCTGCCGTGGGCGCGGACGCAGAAGCTGCGGCCGGCGCGCAGGGTGGTGAAGGGCAGGGTGGAGGTGGGCTGGGTGTCGACGCCCTTGAGGCAGTCGGGGAGGGCGAGGGGGCCGGCCGGTGGGATGTAGGCGTCGCCGTCCTCGGGGATGTAGAAGGCGCCGGCTTCGCGACCCAGGTACCAGGCGGAGGTGTCCTGAGTCACCTTCCCCGCCTTGAGGTCGAACTCGTGGTCGGCGTCGGGGGAGGTGAGTTCGAGGTCCGTGTAGGCGGCGGTGTAGCCGGAGGCCGCGGCCGACTGCGTGGGTGCCGAGGATGGCGGGGCGGCCGCGGCGGACACCGTGGACGCAGGGAAGCTGCTGCCGGTGGCGGGCTTCTCGTCGCCGGAGTCGTCGAAGTAACCGGTGTAGTCGAGCAGCAGGAAGACCGCTGCGGCCCCGATGAGGAGGGCGGTGGCCGTCAGTAGTACGGTGCGGGCGCCTCGGCGTGCGGTTCCCGCGGATCTGCGTCTTGCGGTGGGAGCGGCCTCCAGCGGGGTGGGGGCCGGGGCGGGGACACGTGCGGTGGCGGCGTCGGCCGTGGCCGGGTCGAGAACGGTGGCTCGCGGGGGAGGCGTGGTCGGCAGCTCGGTGTGACGGTTCAGTTCGCTGCTGAGCTGCTGGGGCAGCCAGCCGTCGGAGAAGCGCAGTTCCCCTCCGGTCGCGGCATGGTGGCGGACGGCCTCGATCAGCCAGGCGGTGCCCGGCCGGTCATCCGGATTCTTGGCCAGGCAGTACCGGACCAGGTCGTGCAGTCCGTACGGGAGGTGGGAGAGGTCGGGTTCCTCGTGCACCGCTCGGTAGAGCGCGGCGGGCTCGGGGCCGTCGCCGAACGGGGATGTGCCGGAGGCGATGTATGCGGTGAGGGCGCCCAGGGCGAAGACATCAGTGGCCGCCGTGGCGGGCAGTCCGAGGACCTGTTCGGGGGCCATGAAGCCCGGTGAGCCGATGCGCAGGCCGGTGCCGGTGAGGGGGCTGGCGTCGGCGGCGCGGGCGATGCCGAAGTCGATGACGCGAGGGCCGTCGGCGGCGACGAGGACGTTGCCGGGTTTGAGGTCGCGGTGGACGACGCCTGCGGCGTGGATCGCCTGCAGGGCCTCGGCGATGCCGGCGAGGAGCAGCAGGACGGTGCGTTTGGGCAGTGGGCCGTGGCGGTGGACGACCTGTTGGAGGGAGGGGCCGGGCACGAACGTGGTGGCGAGCCAGGGGGTGGCGGCGTCGGCGCCGGCGTCGACGACCTGGGCGGTGTAGAGGCCGTGGATGCGCTGGGCGCTGGCGACCTCCTGGGCGAAGCGGTGCCGGAACTCGGGGTCCTCGGCGAGTTCGGGCCGTACCACCTTGAGCGCGACCGGGCGGCCTGCGGGGGTGTAGGCGAGGTAGACGCGGCCCATACCGCCGGCGCCGAGCCGCGCGCACACGCGGTAGCCGCCGACCTCGCGGGGGTCCTCGATGCCCAGCGCTTGGAAGCCGGTGGGCAGTTGGGCACCGAAGGGCTGTGTGGTCATGCTGGCTCCCAGCGGGTCGTGCGGTACGGGGCGCGGTGGAACGGGTGCGGCGGCAGTGGCGCCCCGGGTGCATGCCAGCGTCCGGAATCGCAGCGGATCATATCCGGCCGCGGTCGCTGTGGGTGTCGGCGTCAGCCCCGTCGACCGGTCGCGCAGGGCGCGGCAGGTCATGAAGGGCATGTCGTGGGCGGGCTGAGGGGTGCCGACCCAGGCGCGCCCCTGCCGGTGCTCTCGGGGGTGAGCACCGGCGGGGGCTGCCGTTCCGCGGGCGTCGGGGGTGGCCCGGCGGGGTCATGGTGGACTAAAAGCCTCGGGTTGTTCCCCGCCGCGTCGGTGGCGGGGAACCACCTCGGGGTTTCGCCGTGGGGTCAGTGGTTCAGCCGGCGATCTCCTTGGCCGCGCGGATGCCCGACAGGTAGGCGCCGTGGACGGTGGCGAAGTCGCCCTTGTCCGTGGCCTCGCCGGCGAAGTGCACACGATTGTCGACGGCGGCCGCGAGCTGGTCGCGCATGGCCGGCGTGGAGCCGAGCTTGTTGAACGAGTACGAGCCCAGCGCGTACGGATCGGACGCCCAGCGGGTGATCTGGTGGTCGAGCGGTGCAGGGATGCCGCTGCCGTACATGGTCCTCAGCGTGGCCATGGCGCTGTCGACGATCCGGGTGTCGCTCCAGCCCTCGATGGTGCGGCCGAAGTCGGCGGCGTTGAAACCGAGCAGCACCGGCTGCCCGGTGGGGCGGGTGATGTTGATCCACTGGGTCCATTGGCCGTACTTGTCGACGCGCGGCACGTAGCCCAGCCAGTCGGTGTCCGCCCAGAACACCGTGGGGAAGCGCAGGTAGCACTTGTTGAGCACCCCCATGCCGAGCTTGCTGATCGCGGCGATCTTGTCGCCGGGCAGGCCGGGGCCGAACTTCACGGCGCCGGCCTGGAGCACGCCCAGCGGCAGGGTGACCACCACCCGGTCGGCCTGGAACGTGGCCTTGTCGGTGGTGACCGTCACACCATCGTCGTTCCAGTCGATCTGCTTGACGACCTGTCCGGTCTGGACGGATAGTCCGGCCGCGAGCAGATCGGTGATCTGGTGGTAGCCCTGCGGGAACAGCACGTCCTTGCCCTTGACCTTGTTGTCCTCGTCGAAGTGCAGGCCCGACATCTGCTCAACGCTGCCTGAGTACTCGTGCTCGTAGTCGTTCAGGCTGTAGTTGAGCAGTGCCTTGTCCTCGCCCGGCAGCGAGGGCCAGTCGACGGCGCCCTCCACGACACTGCGCACCGACGCGTCCTTGTCCTCCTTGTCCTGGAACGAGGTCAGTGCGCCGGCGGCCTTCTTCCGCCAGCGTTCGAGCGCCTGGGCCTGCGTGTCGCTCAACTTGCCGCCGTCGGTGGAGTAGTCGGTGGTGCTGTCGAGATCAGTCACGACCGTCTTCGCGTTCGCCTTCGCGGCCAGCGCGGCGATCGGGTTCTTGTCGATGCCGTGGATCCACGAGGCGCCCAGATCGAGTGGCGCGCCCGCCCACTGCTGACTGGTCCAGATGCGGCCACCGATCCGGTCTCGCGCTTCGAGCACCGACACGTCGTGGCCCTGGTCGGCCAGGTAGCGGGCCGCACCCAGACCGCTGATCCCGGCGCCGACGACGATCACCTTCTGGTGCCCGGACGGGCTCGGCGTGCCGCTCTCCTCGCCGTTGTCGTCGCAGGCAGACAGGGAGGTGAGAAGCGCGAGGCCAGGCAGGCCCAGGCCCACGCTCTGGAGGAAACGCCGGCGATGCATCGTCATGGCTGTTAACCAATCTGCGGTCTGACACGGGTTGACAGGAGATCGCCGCCGAACGCTCCGTTGCGCTCGCCGAGCTGCCCGTGGGCGAGGAAGCCGCGCTGGCTTCAAGGGCACCCCGTTTGGTCGGGGACCGCCTCATGTGCGGCCGCGGGCACGGGCTTGCCGGTTCCGCTCGCGTATGCCGTGGGGACGCCGATCGCGGTGTCCGCACCCTTCAGTACAATGAGGCTGATACTGCAAAGAATACATTGACACACTGATGTGTCAATAGAGGCATTGGGGGTTTGGGCGCGACGATGCGTACCGATGCGACAGAAGTGCTGGAGTCTGCCATCCCGATCCTCGCCAAGGACCGCTCGGCCTCGATGCAGGTCATCGCCACACGCTCAGGCATCAGCCGGGCGACCCTGGTCCGTCTCTTCCCCACCCGCCAGCACCTGGTGCAGGCGATGGCCCAGAAGATCCTCGACGACTGCGACCGAATCCTGACCCGAGCCGAGGCCGACAACGCCCCCATGGAACAGGCTCTGACTGCCCTCATCGCCGACTACCCGCCGTTCGCGCAGCTCTGGAACCTGGTCTACGTCGAACCCGACGTCCTGGGCGTACCCGAGGCCAGCACCCGCGCCGAGGCGATCTTCGGCAGGACGGTCAAGCTCGTCGAACGCAGCCAGGAGGCCGGGCTGCTACGGCAGGACATGCCAGCAACCTGGCTGGCCTCAACCTTCTGTGGCCTGGCCGAGACTGCATGGGAGCTGACACTCGAAGGCCACATGGGCGCCCGCCAAGCCCCGGACTTCATCACTTCGATCCTGCTCCATGGTGCGGCCGCCTAGCTCAGGTGCCGAGTGAAGAATCGGGCCGGCCGTTTCCCTCAGGGTGGAGGCCGACTGAGTCGTTCGGCCTGTATCGAGGTGGATGGCGCCTGGTCGCGATGCTTGCCCTCGAAGCCACCTCCGCTGCAGCGCACCAGTCCGATGGCGCCACCGAGTCGGTTGAGTAACCGTCGAAGTGTGCGTGAACACCGAGCCGCGAGTCTGGCCGGCCACCGGCGCTTCCGCTGCGGTGGCATTGGTCCTGCACGGTCTGCTCCTGCGGCCGAGGATGCTGACCTGGGGCGCGACGAGCGACGAGGCCCGCGCGGTCCTATCCCGGGGATTAGCTCTTCGTCATGCAGACCCGCCAGTTCCACAACCTGCGCGCCCGGCTCGGACGGGCCGTGACCGGGCATCCAGGGAGGGCACGATGAACGCCGACTCCACCTTCGATCCCGACAGCAGCCCGTTGCTGCTGGACGGTGCGCTGCCCGGGTTCGGATTCTCCCGCCTCGAATACGTGGCGCTCGCCGCGCCACCTCCTGTCGCCTACGAGGCGGCGCGTGGGCTGGACCTGCTCACCCTCGATTCCCCGCTCCTCAACGCGGCCATGTGGGCGCGCGGGCTGCCCGATCGACTGCGCGGTTGGCCGATTCCGACTCCGCCGTCGATGCGGGTGGCCGATCTGTTCGACGGCGCTGCGGAGGCGTGGGACGACCAGCCTTGGGTGGCGCTGGGCGAGCGTCCGGGGCGTGAGCTCGTCTTCGGGGCGGTCGGCAAGCCGTGGCAGGCCTCGATCGAGTGGCGGCGGGTCGAACCGGAGGAGTTCGCGTCGTTCGACGAGGTCGGCTGGGCGAAGATGGCGGCGGCCTTCGTGGTCCATCCGTACGGCACCCGGCGCTCCCTGCTCACCTACGAGGCGCGTACGGCCTGCATCCGGAGTCCACTGTTCGCTTCGGCCGCTACTGGACGCTCGTCTCCGCGGGCGTCGGCATCGTTCTGCGCGGGACGCTCCGAGCGATCAGGGCGGCGGCCGAACAGCGTGCCCTGGCTGCTTGGTCGGACGTGTTGCCGGACCGGTGAATCGATCACCCGGGCAGCACGATTGGCCTTTGGCCGTTACCCCGCTTCGGCATGTGGCCGGGAGGACCCGAACGCCTGCAGGTGGTGCCGTACGCCGTCAGCGAGGACCTCGATGTCGGGACAGGCGTTCGCGTCGACGACAATGCCGATGTTGAACTGCTCCGCGTAGGAGAGCGCGGCGATGGCGAGGGTGAAGTTCCCGGTGATCGGCACCACTGGGAAGATCTCGGTGATCCGCGCTCCGGCGAGGTAGAGCGGGATCGGGGGGCCGAAGATGTTCCCGGCATAGAGGTTCGCCCAGTGCTGATGGCCGAGGCCGCGCATCATGGCCCGCTGGACGACGCGGTTGCGGCCGAGGATTCCTTCCGGCGGGCCGACGACGTAGTGCTTCTGTCGAGCGCTCGCGGCGGCTGTCAGCCGCAGTCGGCGAACCGGATCGGGTTCACCGATGGGGAGCGGCACGAACATCATCCCGGACCGGTTGCCGCGCGCCTGGCCGGGTTCCTCCTGGTGCAGGGAGACGGGCACGAAGGCCCGCAGGACCAAGCCCTCGACGCGCTCCCCGCGGCTGAGCAGGAGATCTCGAAGACCGCCGGCGGTGGCAGCCATCAGGACGTCGTTCAGCTTCACCTCGTGGCTGTGAGCGATCTGTTTGACGGTGTCGAGACGGTTGCGGACGAGCGCGAGCCTGCGGTGCGGGCCAACGGGGATGTTGAAGCTCATCTGCGGCGCCGACCCTTTGAAGTAGTTCTCGCGCACCGCAGGCCAGTTTTCCCGGGCTTGGTGCAGCGTGGTGGCGGGTCGGCGGAGCTTCGACAGCGTGCCTTCCATCGCTTGGACACGCCCACGGAGGTTGTCGTCGAACAGGTCGCGGTTGGAGGGCACCGGCGTCGGGGTCCAGGGCCGGGCGGGCGTCGTCGGCGCATCTGTGCTGGGATCGAGGAACGCGCTGAGCAGAGCCACGCCCGCCGCGCCGTCGGCGATCGTGTGGTGCACCTTGATGAAAACGGCCACTCGGTCGCCGGTCAGGCCGGGCAGGAACCACATCTCCCACAGCGGTCGCGACCTGTCCAGGGGGAGCGCCCGCACGTGCTCGACAGCCTGAAGAAGACCCGCCTCGTCCGGAGGAGCGGCGAAGGGGAGGACCCGGACGTGCTCGGTGAGATCGAAGGCCGGGGCGTCGACCCACAGTGGTCGGCCGAGCCCGCGCCGGGGTGTGTGGAGAAGCTGACGGAAGCGAGGGACCTGAGACAGGCGGCTTCCCACCACCTCTCGCACTGCCTCGACCCGGAAGCGACCGTCTGAATC
This sequence comes from Kitasatospora sp. NPDC127111, assembly GCF_042677465.1. NCBI lineage: Bacteria > Bacillati > Actinomycetota > Actinomycetes > Kitasatosporales > Streptomycetaceae > Kitasatospora > Kitasatospora sp. NPDC127111. The sequence goes on along the minus strand of NZ_JBHXTG010000011.1, from coordinate 49,687 downwards.
GAGGAGCCTGGTGCCGTCGAGGACGGCGAGGGCACCGATGACCTCGGGCCAGCCGAAATCGTCCGACCACAGCAACATGAGATCCTGCGGGCCCAACCTATCCATGACCGGGCGCCGGCCGGGCGCACCAATTGACGTGCCCATAATTCCACCGCCGCCCAGGACGAAGATCAGCACCGTGCCTGTTGCACTTCAATTGTCCCGCGGGCCCGACTCGGTGAAGAGTTGCCGTCACCGTCGGCCTCAAGCTCGTTCATGAGCGCAAATGCCCAGGGCCGGCGTGCGTGCAGCTGCCCCAGCGCGGTCGATTCCCGGCAGCGGTGGAATGCCCAGATTCTCGGATGCTCGATGAGTTCGGCCTCAAGGTCGGCGATGCGCTTCTCGGTGAAGCGGACGTTGGATAGCGCGCCTTCGAGGCGTTCCTGAAGTGTGCGAGCCGATTTTTGGGTGGAACGAGGAAGCGGCCGGATTCGCTCGTCGATCATGGAGGGTCGTCATATCTGATCTTGGCCTGAGCCGGAAGAGGTCTGGAAGAGGTCGCTCTGGTCCGCGAGTACGTGGAGATTCCTCTCGGCGTGGCTGTGGACCGCCCGGACGTGCGGTGGGCCAGGCTCGCGAAGGCCATGGGCGGCTGGTTCCGGAAGACGGGCCCGGGCCTGTACCAGATCGTCACCGAGGCACCGCGACCCGTGGGGTCGGACACTGGTTCGCCGCCACCGGCCTCGACCGGAGAGGCATTACGGCGACATCTGCGGACATAGTTCGCCCGGTGTGGACGGCAGCCATCGGGGAGTGCTCGTGCAGGTCACGCTCCACGGCCGGGTGGCGCGGGAGACGTCCGGGACGGATTCTCCGCCTCCCGACCCGTGGGCCCGGCCCGGTCCCCCAGCCCGGGCGACTGGTCAGTGGTGGGGTGTCGAGTGCGGGCCGATGACGCCGTGCATCGAGGACTGCGCAGCATCGACGTGGGTGTCGTCGAACTCGAAGCCGAGCGTCTGCCGAACGGCGACCACCCCGTCCAGTGAGCGGCACATGCCCTCGATGATGGGGATGAGGCTCTTGCGTTCGACCGTGCCGGTGAGGGCGACGATGCCGTCGTCGACGGTGACGTGGACGGCGTCGGCGGGGAGCCACAGCGTGTCGAGCAGGACGTCGTGGGTGATCTCCTTGCGGATCGAGGCGTCGTCGCGGAGGAACGGCTGCAGCAGGTCGCTGCGGCTGACGATGCCGGTGAGCCGGCCTTCCTCGTCGATCACGGGCAGCCGCTTGAGCTTCTTGCGGTGCATGACCCGGGCGGCTTCGACCAGGGTCCAGTCGGCGCGTGCGGTGACGACGGGGCTGGTCATCATCTCCTCAGCGATTTCGCCCTCGGCGCGATGGTGCTCGTGCGGGTGGAGCCAGCGGAGTACCGGGTGGCCTTCCTCCAGCAGTCCGGCTTCCTTGCGGATCAGGTCGGCCTCGGACACGATGCCGACGGGGTGGTCCCGGTCGTCGACGACCGGGACGGCGGTGATGTCGTTGCGGTGGAACAGTCCGGCGATCTCCTTGAACGCGGTCTCGCGATGGGCGACGACCACGTCCCGGGTCATCACGTCCTGCACGGTGCGGTGCTGCATGGCTCTCCTCGGGGCGGTCCACGGCGCCGGCACGCGGTTCACTCGGGCGCGGCCTCGGCATCGGGTGTTTGTCGGGGGAGACCACGGCCGCCGACCGGGCTACTTCGTTCATCGTCCTCTCGTGTTGCTGCGGTGGCACGTTCGCCTCGGCCGTCACCGGGAACCGGACGGCCCGGCAGGTGGCTGCGCGCTGGGAAGCGGCCGTTCGCGTGCGCCCGCCGGGGAGAGGATCGTGGAACACGAGCGATGCGGCCGGGGGCTGAGCGACACCCGGGGAGTCCATGGGCTGAGCTCCGATTTCGACCCCCGGACGGCGTGCAGCACCGTCCGGCTGGGTGTGCGGTCCCGCAGGTCGTCCTGAGGAGGTCCGGCCGTGTATTTCGTCGACCATGTGGATGCGGGGCGCCGGTTGGCCGGGCGGCTGAAGCACCTCGCGGGCGGACCAGGACGAAACCCGCGGCCTGGCGGTCGGCTACTTCGACGCCAGCACCGGAGCAGCCGCGGCTCTCTGGGCGGCCGCCGAGCCGGACTCCCCGGCCAGGGCGGTCGTCTCTCGCGGCGGTCGGCCCGACCTCGCCAGCCCGCGGCGACCGCGCCCACCCTGCTGATCGTCGGGGGGAACGACGACGTGGTCATCGACCTCAACCGGCAGGCGCAGGCACGACTGCGCTGCGAGAACGGACTCGCCGTCATTCCTGACGCCACCCACCTGTTCGAGGAACCCGGAGCGCTCGAGGAGGCCGCGGACCTGGCCACCCAGTGGTTCACCAGCCGCCTGCGCCCCACCCCGCAGCTGGCGGGCTGACGCCCGACCGGGACCGCCCGATAAGACCGAGGCCGGGGGACTCCTGGGCACCGCGGAGCACAGTGTGAAGACTTGTTCGTTCCCGGAGAGAAGAGACGGTCAGAGGAGGCATCATGGTGGTCCTGGTCGGCTATGCGAGTGCGTACGGATCCACTCGGGAGATCGCCGAACGCATCGGTGCCCGGTTGACCGAGTCAGGATGCGCTGCCGATGTCCGGCTGTTCGACGACACGACGACCGTGGATGGATATGCCGCGTTCGTCCTGGGCAGCGCGGTCCACAGCCGGCGGTGGCTGCCGGAAGCGGCCGCCTTCCTGCAACACCACCGTGACACACTCGCACACGGCCGGGTATGGCTGTTCAGCGTCGGTATGCCCGCCGCGCTGCGCGGGCCGTGGCGCAGGTTCGCCGACCGCGAGGAGGCGATCGTCCTGGACGCGCTCGCGCCGGTGCCCGGCCTGTGCGGGCACCGCCTCTTCTCAGGTGTCGTCACCCGCGAACAGATCGGCCGAGTGGGCACCCTCCTGCTCGGCCTCCTGGGCGGCCACACCGGGGACTACCGTGACTGGGACGCCGTCGACGCCTGGGCGGGCGGGATCGCCAGAGACCTCCTCGCCACCGGGAGAGGGAAGCCGTCCGCCGGTTAGGCGTCCGCGTCGCCCTCCCCGGCTTCGCGCCAGGCCCGGTAGGCCTCGAGCGCGGTGGGCAGCGTGGGGAAGATCCGCTCGGGGCCGACGGACTCGGTCAGGCCGTAGGCGTCGAGCTGGTCGCGCAGGTCCTGCTTGACGCGTGCCATGGCGAAGACGATGCCACGCGCGATGAGTTCCCGGCGCAGGGATTCGACCGAGTCCAGCGCGGTGATGTCGACCTCGACGTTGGCCTCCGTGTTGAGCACGAACCACGACACCGGAGTCGTCTCGGCGGTGACGGCGGCCAGGGCCCTGCTGCGGAAGTCCTCCGCGTTGGCGAAGAACAGAGGGGAGTCGTAGCGGTACACCACCAGCCCGGGAATGGTGCGGGCCCGCGGGTAGTCGTCGACGTCGTGCATGCCGGCCAGGCCGGGTACCAGCCCCTGGACCGCGTCGTGCGGCCGTGCCACCCGGCTCAGCAGCTCGGCCACCGACAGCCCCACGGCCACCAGCACCCCGTACAGGACGTCCAGGGCGAGGACACCGGCCAGACAGGCGATCGCCAGCACCAGTTCCCGTCGGCGGAAGGAGGCCAGCCTGCGGAAACCCGCCAGATCGATCATCCGCACGGCGGCGAAGACGACGACGGCACCGAGCACGGCCACCGGCAGGTCCGCCAGCAGCGGGCCGAGGAACAGGAGCACCGCGAGGACACACCCGCCGGCGGTCAGCGCGTACACCTGGGTGCGTCCGCCCGTCGACTTGGCGAGCGCGGTCCGGCTGGCGCTGCTGCTGACGGGGAAGCCGGACAGGAGACCGGCGCCGAGGTTCGCGCCGCCCAGGGCGAGCAGCTCCTGGTCGGCGTCGAGGCGTTCTCCGCTCTCACCGAACGCGAAGGCCCGCGCGGTGAGGATCATGTCGGTGTAGCCGACCAGGAGGACCCCGGAGGCGGGAATTACCAGCCGGTCCAGCTCGCCCAGGTCCGGCCGGGAGAAGTGGGGGAGCCCGCCGGGGATCGCTCCGATCGTGTCGATGCCGTGCTGATCCAGGTCGAACGCGGCCACCGCCACCGTGCCCAGGACGACGGCCAGCAGGGGTGCGGGCAGCCAGGGAAAGTAGTGTGCCGTGGCGAACAGGAAGAGCAGGGCAGTGGCGCTGAAGACGGTGGCGGCCGCATTCGCCTCGGACAGGTGCCGGGCGAAGGACCACAGCTGCGGGAGGAAGCGCTCGCCCGTCACCGGGACACCGGTGAGTTTCGTCAGCTGATCACCCATCATGATCAGGGCGACGCCGGCCAGGTAGCCGATCAGGACGGGTTTCGAGAGCAGGTCGGCGACGAAGCCGAGCCGAGCCAGCCACGCCACCAGGCACAGCCCCCCGACCAGGACGGCGAGCGTCGCGGCGAGGACGGCGTAACGTCCGGCGTCCCCGCTCGCCAGCGGCCCGACCACGGTGGCCGTCATCAGCGCGGTCGTCGATTCCGGCCCGACCGACAGCAGCCGGGACGAGCCGAGAAGCGCGTACGCCCCGATCGCCGGCAGAATCGCCCACAGGCCCGCGACCGGCGGCAGGCCGGCGACGCCGGCGTACGCCATGACCTGCGGAACCAGATACGCAGCGACCGTCACACCCGCTACCACGTCGCCACGCAGCCGGCCCCGCCGGTAGCCCCGGAGCACGGCCGGTCCCGGCACCGCGGGCACGAAGCGGTGCCGGGACCGGTCTGTGCCGTCGCCGTGACGCGCCATGGATCTCCTTCCGCGCCAAGCCTCAGCATGCCGCTGCGGGACGTGATGGGGCCACCGCCATGCGCCCGGTGGGGGCGGGTTCACATCTGATCACGCGTCGGCTTCTTCACGTGGGTGTTCACTGCCGGTACCACGTCGGACCCTCGGCGTGGTAGGAGGTCGACAGGCTCTGGTCGTTCTTGCGCCGCCCGTAGCCGGGGCCTGCCGCGTCACCTTGTCCTCGCTGCCCAGAACATGCCGGGCGCGAACGGCATGCCGGTCGTGCGTAGTTTCGTAGGCGGTGTACTGCCCCTCGTCCGTGAGCGGTCCCAGGGGATGTACCACGGGTGACTCCTGGCGGTGCCGGGTGGTCCGGGCGAAGCCCCGTCGGTATGACGCGGCCGCCGCGCTGCTGGGCGCAGCAGGGCACGGTGCTCCCGGTCGTGGGCAATCGGGGGCGCGGCGGATTCACCGAGGCGCTATTCGGCTCGTTCAGCCGGCCTGGTCAGCAACGGGGCCGTTCGGCCCTGGTGCCGGGCGGGGGCGAGAGTATCGTGAGAGTTGGCCTGCAGGGCGAGCGAGGGAGTTCGACCGGATGGCCCCGGGCGATGGGCGGAGGCTCCGCGCGGGGCGTTTGTCGACGGTCGGGCTGAGAGGCTGGAAGGTCTGCGAGACCGGAAGGCGACCTCCATCACCTGATCCGGACAATGCCGGCGAAGGGAGCCCACCTTGCAGGTTTCCGTCTGCCTGCACGGCACTGCTGTGAGGCGCGATCAGTGACGAGGGATGAAGGAGCGGCGGCGGGTCTGGCAGACGGCGGCGTGCGACTTCGTTGTGGTTGTAGGGCCGCGGTCCCCGGAGCTGTGGACGGCACCTGAGGCGGCAAGCGGCGATCGCTTCGAACGGGGTGGCGGCTCGCACGGCCCGGGGGATGAGCCGTCGTCGACTCGTCCGGTCACGGCAGGAACGTCAGGCCGAATGCCGCTCGGTGTGAACCGGGTGACCGGGCCCGGCGAGCCTGTGCGGTGGCGGCAGGGCGTGACGCTTCGCCAGGTGCGTGCTACTTCGGTCACGGCTGGCCTGTGGCGTGTGGCGGACTCCCGGGCCACACTTCGAACGCTTGCGAAATCCCCGTCGGCGGTCCTGCACGGAAACGGGCGCGGATCAGCGCATCGACCTTGACGACGGCTTCGGCTCGACCGCTGAGCTCCACTTTCACCGGGCCGGCACCGGCATCTGCGAGGGCAACCAGCCGTGCGGCGGCTTCTTCGACCGGTGTCGACGTGTCCACCTGCCAGCGGGTGCGGACCACCTGATCGGCGGGTGAGACATAGGCCCCCGCTGTGCCAGGGCCAGGGACGGTGATCAGCCTGAACGACTGCCCCACGGTGTCGGCGACCACGTTCGCCACCGGTGGTGCACCGGAGATCGACATGTGCACCATCGCGCTCGGTTCCCGTGAGCCACTGGCACCGGTCATCGTGATCCTCCGAGGTTCGCTCCTCTCCCAGGTTCTGCCAGTGCGAGGTCTCCCGCATTCGTTCGGCGGGGGAGTCCCGCTCGTGTTCGCGGCCGCCGGCGGCCAGCGGTGTCACGCTTTGATCAAGTGGTCGTGGTTCCGAAGTTCTCGCCCGCGGTCACCTGCCGTGGACGTTCTTGCTGTTCAACGCGTCTCCGGACCAAGGCGATCACCTCCGGGTACCGGGGCTTCGGTGCCAACCGAGCGAGTACTGGCTTGGACTCTTCGTCCAATATGGACATATGGTCCAACCCGCGGAGGAGACTGGCGAAGAAAGCGCAGATCACCGGGTCCGGCTGTGGGCGCCCGTGGGCCGGGCTGTCGCGCTGCTGCTCGGCCCGTACGCCGAGGTCGTCCTGCACGACCCGGACACCGACCGCATCCTGGCGATCTGGAATCCGATGAGCTCCCGCGGTCCGGGGGAGCTCATCCCTGCTGGGCGAGCTCGACGCGCTGGAGTCATCCGCGCAGGACGTGTTCGGCCCCTACGAGCAACTGCTCGCCGACGGCCGGAGCCGCTGTTCGAGCATGACTGGAGCGAGCGCGTCCAGCACATCGTCGGCGCGTGGTGCGCGAGAGCGGCCGCCCCGTCGAGCGAATGACCCGCGCAGAGCGCCTGGCCGTCCTGGCCCGGCAGGACGAGGACAAGGTCTTCGCCGTGCGCCGCGCCACCCCCGTCGTCGCCGCCCTGCGGGTCTCCCGATCCACCCTCTACGGCCTGCTGGCCGAACTCCGAACCCCCGGCACCAAGGACGTCATATCATGACCCGCCTGCCCGACTTCCGCCTGGAAACCTACTTCTCCTGGTGGGAGTTCGCCGCGCGCCACCATCTGACCGCCTCCGACGCGCAGGCCATGACCCTGAGCGAGCTGCTCGCCCTGGCCGACGATGGGGACCGCGCCGAGTTCGAGAACCTGCCGCGGGGCTACACCGAGACCTACGCGACCCGGCCCTGCGCCAGGCGATCGCCGGGACGTACGAGCGGGCGGACACGGCCGACGTGATCTGCTCCGCCGGCGCCGAGGATGCCCTCTACCTGGCGATGAACGAACTGCCCCAGGCCACTCTTCACCCGCGCGGCACTGATCGCCACCGACGATCACCAGCAGTGCCTCGACCACGGCGACTTCGGCCACGCCGTGTGCGCCGGGGCCGCCACCGACACCAGCGACACACCCCTCGGCCTCCTGCTCGAAAGACCTCTCGAACGGCCGGACGGTGCCATCACTGTCGCCGACCTCACCGGAGCGGCGCATTCGACGCGGCACTCGCCTCGGCCGTCCTGCGCGAGCTGGCCCCGTAGGCGCCCCTGATCGCCGGGCCGGCGAGGCGGCGGACGGACGGTCCGCCGCCTCGCTCGGACGATTGCCGCCTCATCGTCGCCGAGCACGGTGAAGTCGACGTCCAGGTGCGGCTCGTACGCCTCCGGCGCCGGGGCGAGCTCGTGGGTGGAGTACTCGCCGAACCGCATGATCTTCTCGGTCGGGTAGGGCGAGACCTTGGACAGGTCCTCGGGCTCCACTTTCCAACCCCCGGCGTGCAGCTCGCGCACCGCCCGGGCGATGTCCAGGGTTGCGGAAGATCAGGCAGCTGCTGAGCAGGGCGTTGAACTTGGCCGTCTTCTCCTGTTCGACGGGGCCATTGTCGGTGATGACGCCCCGGTTGCCGAAACGCACCCACTCGGAGAACCCGTTGTACGCCTCGACCTTTGTGGTCGCGGCCGTCGTCAGCTCGAACCCCAGCAGGCGGGCGAGGCTGAACACCGGGTCTCCGGCCCTGGGCGTCCGCGTGGTTCGTGGTCGGCCGCAGCTCCGATTCGTTCTTCAGCAGCGCCTCGATGATGTACACCGCCTCCCACACCCCGCAGGGGATGAAGTGGGTGACGGCAAGGCATGGTCAGGCGTGTGACTGGCCTTGCCGAGGTCGCCGGGTGTGGTTTGTGGCGCGGGACATGAGGTGTTCCCAGTTGCGGTGCGCGATGTCGGCCTTCTGCTCGTCGGTGAAGGGGGCGTTCTCCAGGAAGGACCGGGCGACACCGGCGCTGGTGTCCACAAAGGGGAATCCGCCAGGGCGGAACCCATAAGTGAAGGGATAGTCAGTGGAGTACAGCATCCGTTCGGTCCCCACGACTTCGGCTGTCCAGCGGAGGTAGCGGGGGCTGACGGTGCCGCTGCCGGCGACCCAGAAATTCTGCTTGAAGTAGTCGGCGAGCGGGCGAGCCAGGCCACCGGCGTCGGCGAAGAACCCGGTGTGGTCGAGATAGAAGAGCACGACCTCTCCCCAGTGGCCGGCAATCACCTGGAGATCGGGGTACCGGTCGAAGACACCGGAGAAGATCATTCGCAGGTACTGCACGCCCAGGTCGTAGTACCAGCCGATCGCAGGCCCTGCCAGCGCGGTCCCGATGGGGCCGAAGTTGGAGTAGTAGGCGTCCATCACCGCCTGCACGGGCATCTGCGGATGGAAGTGGAGGGGGACCTGCAGTGCCTCCGCAGCGGCGTACAGCTCGTCGTACTCGGGGTCGTCGGCGAGCTTGGATCCGGTGCGCCCGTAGAGCATGGCGCCGGGGAAGCCCAGCTCGGTGACCGCCCGCTCCAGCTCCGCGGCCGCGGCCGACGGCGACTGTGTCGGGATCGCCGCGAACGCCTGGAACCGGTCGGGGTTACCGGCCACGATCGCCGCGAGCTGGTCGTTGGTGTCGCGGGCCGCGGCGACCGCATCCGCGTCGGGCAGGTTCTGCACGCCCGGCGAGGAGATCGACAGCACCGCCACGTCCACCCCCTGGTCGTCCATGTGCGCAAGCCTCGTCTCCGCTGTGTCGCGCAGTCGGCGGGCGACGGGGCTGTCGCCGAACCCCAGGTTCGGCAGCTCCGGCACCCCTGCCCGCGACCATGCCTCCATGATCGCGGGCAGGGCGACGTGCTCTTCCAGCGCGATGATCCGCAGTCGGTCGGACATGCAGTGCTCCCCATGCTTGTTTCCAGTGGAATCACAATGAGCGTATCATTGATACTAACGACGGAACCGTTCACGCGATATCGTTGATCCATGTCACTACGTCCATCCGGCGGGAGCAGCGCCTCCGACGCTGCGCCCATCGGCCGCGAACAGACCCGGCAGCGGGTCATCGAGGCGACCATCGACCTGCTGACCCGAGGCGGGCGCGAGGCGGTCACCACCCGCGCGGTCGCTGAGGCGGCGGGCCTTCAGCCGCCGGCCATCTACCGGCTGTTCGGCGACAAGGACGGACTGCTCGATGCGGTGGCCGAGCACGGCTTCGCCGCGTTTCTCGTCACCAAGCACGTCGACCCCGACCCGCAGGACCCCGTCGAGGACCTGAGGGCCGGCTGGGACGTCGCGGTCGAGTTCGGCCTGGCCAATCCCGCGCTGTACACACTGATGTACAGCGAGCCCACGAGGGCCACCTCGGCCGCCTTCAAGGCCGGCATCGAGATCCTGATGGGCCGAATCCGGCGCCTCGCCGCCAGCGGCTGGCTCCGCGTCGACGAGGAACTCGCGGCCCAGATCATCCATGCCACAGCGCGCGGCGCGGTGCTCACCTGGCTGTCCCTGCCGGAGCACCTGCGCACTCCGGCCCTGCTGACCACTCTGCGAGAGTCCATGGTCGCCGCCGTGACCAATCAACGGCCGTCCGTGCAGGACGCGGGCCCGGCGGGTGCCGCCCGCGCCTTGCGCGCGGCGCTGCCCGAACAGACGACCCTGAGCAGCGCGGAGCAACATCTGCTGAAGGAGTGGCTGGGTCGCCTCGTCGCCGACGGTTGAGGCGTCGGCGGTTCGTGCGCTCTCGCCGGGGTGAGGCTCTTCGGCGGGCTTCATGTCTGTATCGAGGTCACTGCGGAGGTTCCCGATCACTCGGCGACGGGAGTCCGCAGCCTTTCTGCAGAGCCCCGTGGCTGTATGGCTCGCAGGGCGGCGGCGAGATCCGAGCCCAGTCGGCCGCAGAGATCCGGCCGACTCACGGGGTCATGGCGAGGCGATCGATGGCGGAGTGTTGTTCCTGGCGTGCCGACCGGTGCCGGCCTTGTCCACCGGAAGCGCTCCGCAGACCAGCAGGTCCGCGAGGAGGACCGTGCCCGTGTCCGCGCCCGAGGGCCGCGAGGGAGCGGACGGGGCGCCGGTCGGAGCCGCGGCAGTCAGCCGTGCAGCCGTGGTTCGTTGGCGTCGGCGTCGCTCGTGCCGGCGCGGAGCAGCTGGTTCCCGAGGTCGACCAGGGCGCGACCAGCCGCGTATTCGTCGCCGATCTCCGGCACCGGGGGGTCGTGCGGGTTGCGGTGGGCGTCGGTGCGGCTCTCGAGCCGGTTGTCGCCGGTGCCGAGGACGGCGTGGACCCGGGTGAGGTCGCCCTCCTCGAAGAGATCCAGGCGCAGGGTCCACGTCTTGGTGCGCATCGGTGCGCGTGCCGTCTGATCGTTCATGTCCAGACCTGTCCTTTCAGGGGATTGGTGAGGGTCTCGTCCTGGGGGATGGGCCAGTCGGGTTTCGGGACCTGACCGCCGTCGGGGCGGGTCGGCGCAGTGACCGCCGGTGCGGTCGTCGCGGACCGGCTCTCCTGGTCGACGAAGCGGGTGAGCGCCCGGGCGCTCTCCAGGAACTGGGCGGGGAAGACGATGGTGGAGTTCTTCTCGGCGGCGATTTCGGCGAGGATCTGCAGGTTGCGCAGTTGCAGGGCGATCGGGTGGTCGGAGATGACGTCAGCGGCCTCGGCGAGGCGTCCGGCGCTGAGGGCCTCGCCCTCAGCTGCGATGATCTTGGCGCGCTTCTCGCGTTCGGCCTCGGCCTGCCGGGCCATCGCCCGCTGCATGCTCTGGGGGAGTTCGATGTCCTTCAGCTCGACCACCAGGACGAGGACGCCCCACTGCTGGGTGAGGCCGTCGAGGATCTCCTTGATCTGCTCGTTGAGGGTCTCGGTGTCGGTGAGCACCTGGTCCAGGAGGGACCGGCCGACCACATTGCGGACGGTGGTCTGGGCGATCTGCCCGATCGCGCTGGACACGTCCTCGATCTCGACGATCGACTTCACCGGGTCCACCCGGCGGAAGTAGGCGACTGCCGCGACGCCGATGGAGACGTTGTCCCGGGTGATGACCTGCTGGGACGGGATCGGCATGGTCACTGTCCGCAGAGTGACCTTCGCCATCCGGTCCGCCAGCGGGATCATGAACCGGATCCCGGGATCGCGCACCCCACGCAGCCGCCCCAGTCGGAACACCACCCCGCGTTCGTAGTGCCGAACGATCGCGACACCCAGGTTCGCCACGGGAATCACCCTCTTCCACCGGAGCCCGCACCTCCAGGGTGAACGAGGTCTGTCCGTCCGACATGGGCCGTACGGCCCAACGCGAAGCGGCGGTCGGATGCAGTCCGCGGGAGCCGCGGAGGCGGCCACCGCCGTCCGGCGCCGGACGGCTCTGGGCGTTCTCGCCCCGTCCCAGCTGTTACGGAAGGGCGGCGCATCAGCCGTAGGGGACCACCGCGAGCGGGCTTTGGACGTGGTGGACCGCCGCCTGCGCGACCGGGCCCAGGTGCGGCCCGAGAACCCCGGCGCGGCTGCGGCGGCCGACGACCAGAAGATCCGGGCGGCTCGCGGCCTCGACGAGCGTCGCGGCAGTGCTGCCGCGCAGCAGGGATGCCACCACCTCGACGTCGGGGTACTTCTCCCGCCAGGGCGTCAGCACGTCGGTGAAGAGCTGCATCGCCTCGGTCGACAGCTCCCTGTTGATGCTCGCGGTCAGTGCTGGGGCCAGGTCGCTGCCCATCGGCGGCTGCCAGGCGTGGACCACCCGCAACGGCACCGCGCGCAGGGCGGCGGACTCGAACGCGAAGTGGACCACCGCATCGCACCGGTGGTCGAGGTCCAGTCCGAGGACGACCTCGCCGGCGGACCGCTGCGTTTCCTTCGCGGCTCGGACGAGGACGATCGGGCAGTGGGCCCGGCCGAGGACGTGCCGGCTGACCGATCCGACGAGGAAGCCGTGGAGCGTGCCCAGGCCGCGGGACCCCAGAACCAGCATCGATGAGTGTTCGCCCGCCGAGACAAGTGCGTTCCGGGCCGTGCCGGACCGATGGACGGCGGTCACGTCGACGGCCGACAGCCGGGTGCGCAGTTCGGCCTCCTGCCGGCCGAGCTGCCTTCGGCTCTCGGCCACGGCGTCCGGGGTGCCGAGCACATGATCGGCGGTCCACGGCCAGGCCAGGAGCAGTTCCAGGCGCATTCCCCGGAGTTCGGCCTCGCGCGCGGCCCACTGTGCGGCGGCGATGCTTTCGGACGATCCGTCGTATCCGACGGTGATCAGACCGTTCACGATGTCCTCCGAGAGGCTTTGGACAGCGGGTCCGCTCTCAGTCTCACTTGACCCACGCCATCGACACCTGTGCCGGTCGGCCCTGATCGAGGGGCGCACCGGCCCCGACCGGACCCAGTGCGCCGCCGCCGTCGGTGAGCTTTCGTGGATCCCGGTGGGACGGTACTCCTCGCACGCGTCCAGGCCCTGCGCCCCACCCACCGCACCATGGCCCTCTCCCTGGTGCCAGGCAGGATCACGCTGACAGGTTCCGCGGCGCACGGGGTCACTGGCCCGAGGACGTCCGGGAGGGTGGGCTCTTGCCGTTGTTTGCGCAGCAGGGGCCGGGTGACAGGGGGCTGGGCATCAGCCGCATCGAGGTGGTCGCATCCCTCGCCGGAGTGGACCGTGGAGGGGAGGCGATGTGGACCGGGGGGCCCTGTTGGCGAGGCTGGTCCTGCGGTGGGATGGAGGTCCAGGGTCGCCGTTGCGGCTGCGTTGGACGCTACCGAGGAGGCTGGAGGCTGTCGTGGCTGATGCGGAGAGCCTGGCTGCCGACCGTGACCGGGTCCGGTCGACGGCGGCGCGCGCCCGCCGATGGCTGGAGCCGGGTCTGCTCGTGGCAACCGCCGCAGCGCTGGTAGTCGGGGGGATCGCCTGGCTTGCCGGCAGCCAGAGCGTCGCCGACCTGTGCTGGGCCGTCGGCACCGTGCTGGCCATCGTTCCGGCGGTGGCCTGGGTGGTGGTCGCGCTGCGCAAGGGGCGGGCCGGCGTTGATCTGATCGCGGTCCTGGCCCTGGTCGGCACCCTGGCGGTTGGCGAGTTCCTGGCGGGCGCCCTGATCGCCCTGATGCTGGCCACCGGACGCGCGCTGGACGCCGCCGCCGAACGCCGGGCCTCGCACGACCTGCGCGCCCTCCTGGAACACGCGCCGCGCTCCGCCCGGCGCCGAAGGGGCCAAGAGGTGACCGTCGTCCCGCTGACCGAGGCCGCCGTCGGCGACGTGCTCGTCGTCGGGCCCGGCGACGTGGTCCCCGTGGACGGCCGGGTCAGCGACGGTATTGCCGTACTCGACGAGTCCGTCCTCACCGGCGAGTCCGAACAGGTGGAGCGCGGCATCGAGGACGCCGTGCGCAGCGGCGTCGTCAACGCCGGCGGCGTCTTCGAAATCACTGCGACCGCCACCGCCGAGGACAGCACCTACGCGGAGATCGTCCGCCTCGCCGAGCAGGCCGGCGCGCAGCGGGCCCCCACGGTGCGTCTCGCCGAGCGGTACGCGGCCTGGTTCCTGCCGCTGTCCCTTGCGCTCGCCGGTCTGGCCTGGTTGCTGAGCGGCTCCGCCACGCGTGCCGTGGCCGTCCTGGTGGTCGCGACCCCCTGCCCGCTGCTGCTGGCCGCACCGGTCGCCATCGTCTCGGGTCTGTCGCGCGCCGCACGGCGCGGTGTCATCGTCCGCGACGGCGTGGCACTGGAGAACCTGGGCCGGGCCCGCACCCTGGTGATCGACAAGACCGGCACCCTCACCGCCGGCCGCCCCCGCGTCCTCGAAGTCGCCGCCGCCCCCGGCCGGTCCCCGACCGAGGTGCTGCGTCTGGCGGCCTCACTCGACCAGATGTCCACCCACGTCCTCGCCCAGGCCATCGTCCACGAGGCGCGCACCCGCGAACTCGCCCTCTCGCTCCCACGGGACAGCACGGAGGAGCCCGGACGCGGACCAACCGGAACCGTCGACGGCCACCACCTCACCGTCGGAAAGACCGACCTCGCGCCGGCGGACCTCCCCGCCTGGGCGCGGGCCGTCGACAACCGCGCCATCCTCGACGGCGCCGCCATCGCCTGGCTCAGCGTCGACGGCGCCCTCGCCGGAGCCGTCCTGCTGCGCGACCCGCTGCGGCTCGACGCCCCGCACACCGTGCAACGGCTGCGCGAGGCCGGACTGACCCGGCTGGTCATGCTCACCGGCGACCGCCCCGAACCCGCCCGCGAGGTCGGGGCCGTCCTGGGCCTGGACGAAGTCCGCTCCGAGCAGTCACCCGCCGACAAGGTCGCCGCGGTCCGCGCCGAATCCGCCCGCACGGTCACCCTCATGGTCGGCGACGGCGTCAACGACGCCCCCGCGCTCGCCGCCGCCGACATCGGCGCTGCCATGGGCGCACGAGGCTCCAGCGCCTCCTCCGAAGCTGCCGACATCGTCCTCACCACCGACCGCGTGGACCGCCTCTCCGACGCCATGGAGATCGCCACCCGGGCACGCCGCATCGCCGTCCAGAGCGCTGCGGGAGGTATGGCCCTGTCGCTGCTCGCGATGGTCGCCGCCCTGTTCGGCCTGTTGCCTCCGGCCGTCGGCGCCCTCCTCCAGGAGGCCATCGACGTCGTCGTCATCCTCAACGCCCTGCGCGCCCTGCTGCCCGCCCGTGGCGTGCGGCCCCCGATCGAACCCGACACCGAGGACCTCCTCCACCGCTTCGCCGCCGAGCACGACGACCTGCGTGACACCCTCGACGTCATCCGCGAAGCGGCCGGGCTGCTCACCACCGAGCACGGTCCACGCGCCCTGGCCGCCGTCCGCGAGATCGACCGCCTCCTCACCGAGCGGCTGCTCCCGCACGAACACGCCGAGGAACACCAGCTCTACCCCGCCCTGACCCGACGTCTCGGCGGCCCCGAAGCCACCGAGACCATGAGCCGCGCCCACACCGAGATCGATCGCCTCGCCCGCCGTATCACCACCCACCTCCACCTTGCCGACGAGGAAGGCCACCTGCGCCCGGAGCAGATCGACGACCTCACCGCCTGCCTGTACGGACTCCACGCCGTCCTGCGCCTGCACTTCCAGCAGGAAGAAGAGAGCTACTTCTCTCTCATTCCCTGAAGGCCGTTCGCGCGGCAGGCCTGGCCGCTCGGTGACTCGTTACCGTTCGACGAGTTCGCTTACTCCTTGGCACGGACGACGGCACAGGACGATGGGCGTGGTGCAGTAGAGCCTGGCTCACGGAGCCGAGTAGCAGGCCGGTGAAGCCCGCCCGCCACCGTGGTGAGTGGCGCAGTGGATGGGCCAGGGCGCGGGGCCGTTCGGAACAGCGGGGCAAAGGAGGGCCCGGGACTTCGTCCTGCCCAGGTCTTCAGGGTGGACATGGTTCATCCGAGCGTCGTCGACAGGTGACAGCCGAGGCCGTCCGGAGCGATCTGGGTCGGTCGGCTCATACCCCGGAGACGTGCGCGAGCTGGCCGACCGCTGCGGTAATGGCCATGGCGAGCCCGCCGCCGATGACGACGCGTATCGCCGGGCGCAGGACGGTGGTGCCGGCGGCTCGGGCGGCGAGAAGTCCGGCCAGGGCAAGGCCGCAGAGGGTGACGGCAATGATGAGCCACAGGCGGGCGGTGGCGGATCCGGCGAGGAGACCGAGGAAGGGCACCGAGCCGCCGACCAGGAAGCTGCCGGCGGAGGCGAGCGCGGCTTGCAGAGGCCTGGCTGCGGTGTGCTCACTGTGGCCGAGTTCGTCGCGCAGGTGGGCTTGGAGAGGGTCGGCCTCGTGCAGGGCTTCGGCGACCTGGCGGGCGAGGTCGCCCGGCACGCCTCGGCTCTCATAGATGGCGGTGAGCTCGTCGAGTTCGGCTTCGGGGGCTTCGGCGAGCTCGCGGGACTCCTTGGCGCGGTCGGCTGTCTCGACGTCGACCTGGGAGCTGACGGAGACGTACTCGCCCGCGGCCATCGACATGGCACCGGCGGACAGGCCTGCCAGGCCGCCGGTGACCACCGTGGAGGTGTTCACGCCGCTGGCGGCCAGGCCCACCATCAGGCTGGCGATGGAGACCAGGCCGTCGTTGGCGCCGAGGACGGCGGCCCGCAGCCACCCGGCACGGCCGGCGGCGTGGCTCTCCTGGTGAGGGCTGAGCATGTGGAAGAAGGTCATCGGGTCGAGTGCTCCTGTCCGCTCTTCAAGATCAGTTTCGTGGGGAGCCGGTCGGCTGTCGCCTCGGGGTGGCCGTTCGGGATCGGAGCGGTCGGTCACTGCGAGTCGGCGCGTAGGGCGAGGCGCGGGCAGCCGCGGACGGCGCGCCGGGCGTGGCCCCGCAGGCCGGGCGGGACGGTCGCGGCGTGCTGGACGGGGTAGCCCCATTCGTCGAGGCTGACGAGTTCGGGGAGGAGTTCGGCGCACAGCCCGTGACCGGTGCACGCGATCCGGTCGATACTCAGGACCACCGAGTCGGTGCCGGTCACGTCCAGTACTCCGTTCGGGTCGGGGCCGGTACGGGCAGGCCGGTGGGCCGGCCGCAGGGGCCGTGGGTCAGGTGGTGGTCGACGTCGGCTTCGAAGGCGATGAGGGCGCTCGCTGCGAGGCGGGCGGTGCCGTCGGGGTGGCGACAGGCTCCGCGTCCGGGCAGGAGGCCGATCCGCCTGTGCAGGCGGTCGAGCAGCCCGAGGGTGGCGTGGCCGTCGGCGAGGGCGGTGAAGTCGTCCGCGACGGCAGGCAGGCCGAAGCGGCAGGGCCCGCACTGCCGGGCGCCGTTGGCGGCGAGGTAGGCGAGGATCCGTGCGGTCTCGGCGACTGGGCAGGCGTCGTGCGAGAGCGCGGCGATGATGCCGGCGCCGGGGGCGGCGTGCGGGGTGAGGCCCTCGCGGCTGAAGGGCAGGTCGAGGGCCTTCGGGGTGGTCAGCCAGGTGCCGGCGAAGCCCCCGAGCAGGACGGCCTGGAGCGGTTGGTCGGTGCCGCCGGCTTGCTGGAGGAGCGTGCTGACCGGGGTGCCGGGTTCGGTCTCGAGGACGCCTGGGTGGCGCACGTCTCCGGTGACGGTGATCAGCGTGGTGCCAGGGGAGGCGGCGGTGCCGGCCTGACGGAACCAGTGGGGTCCGTGGCGGGCGATCAGGGCGAGGTGGGCGAGGGTTTCGACGTTCTGAACCAGAGTGGGCCGTCCGCGGACGCCTTTCTCGTGGGTACGGGGCCGAGAGCCGGTCGGGCGGGCGGGGCCGCCGTTCAGCCAGTGGACCAGGGCGGTGGACTCGCTTGTCACGTAGCCGTGCGGCACCGCCTCCACCAGCCTCGGGACGGTGTCGAGCTGTGCGCTGCGGCGTTCGGCGACAGCGGCGGCGAGGGTATGCAGCTGGGCGGTGCGGGTGACTGGCACGCACAGGTGGATGCGGTCGGCGCCGACGGCTTCGGCGGCCAGGACCGCCCCGTCCAGGACGAGATGCGGAGTGATGGTGAGGAGGGTCTGGTCCTTGCGGCTGAGCGGTTCGCTCTCCATGCCGTTGGCGACGACCACGGCCCGGCGGCGGCCTTCGGCGACGGCACGGAGCTTGCGCGCGGTGGGGAATTCGGCTCCGCCACGGCCGGTCAGCCCGGCTGCCTCGGTGGCCTCGATCAACCTGGGCCCGAGCCGGGGAACAGGCCCGTGGCGCTGAAGGTGCTCGGCCAGGCCAACCGACGTGCCGATGGTGTGCGGGGTGTCCAGCAGCCGCGGGATGGTATCCCCATGGTCGAGTGATCGAAGCGGCGCGGGGATCACCGGGCACCTTCCAAGGCGGTGAGGGTGTGGATGGCCGCGCGCTGGGACCAGCCGGGCTGCAGGGGGCCGGTGGCCAGAAACGCGGTGGCCAGCACGGGTACGGCCGCGACGAGGAGGGCGGCGCCCAGCCTGGCGGCGCGGTGGCCGGGGCCGGCCCGGTGGAGTCGCCATCCCGTGGCAGCGGCCACCGTCGCCAGGCAGGTGGCGTAGAGCCATAGCTGGAGCGGCATGCGGGTGTCGGTGCCAGTGCCTGCGGCGTGGAACAGGCCGATCGGCCAGGCCGCGTACGCCAGCCAGTGCACGGCTTTCCACGTCCTTCGGCCGATGCGCAGGCGCAGGGCGCTGGTGATCGCGACTGCGAGCAGCAGGTCGAGGGCGACGGTGCCGAGCCCGAGCCACAGCGGCCGGTAGGCGGCGCCGAACGGCAGGACGGCGTCGGCCCAGGTGAGGTGGGCGTAGGGGTCGATGACGGTGGTGGCGATGTGGAGGGCGAGGAAGGCGAGGCTGAGGACGGCGAGGTTGCGGTGGAGCAGGCCGATCTCGAACCGGCCGACGCGGTGGGGTGCGGTTTTGCCGCCGACAGCGATGCCGAGGGCGACGGTCGTGGTGAGCAGGAGTAGCGCGATGGTGCCGCCGGCGCGGCTGGCGTACCAGAGCGGGCTGGCGGCGAGGGTGGTCGTGGTGGTCATCTCGGTCCTCCTGCCCGGTCATGGGGCCAGCCGCCGAGGCGGGTGACGGTGCCGTCGAGGCCGACCAGACGGGCGGGCAGCCCGGCACGCTCGAGCCAGGCTGTGGCGGCTTCGCCGAGCACGATCGCGGCGGTGGTGGCGGTGTTGGCGTCCACGCAGGTGTCGGCGGCGACGGTGGCGGTGCGCCAGTACGGCTCGGTGGAGCGGCCGGTGGTGGGGTCGACGATGTGGTGGACCGGTCGGCCGGCGCGGCGCCAGGTGCGCACCCCGGTGCCGGAGGTCGCCAGGGCGCCGGAGGCGACGGTGACGACCGGGCCGGGGCCGGTGGCGGCGTGGTCGTCGGCCACACCGACTGTCCAGCCGCCGTCGGGGGCGTGGCCGGCGGTGGCGAGGTCGCCGCCGAGGTTGACCAGGACTCCGCTGCCGGTGGTCTCGGCGGTGCGGTGGGCGGCGCGGTCGGCGGCCAGGGCTTTGGCGGTCGCGCCGAGGTCCAGGGCGGTGCCTGGTGGCAGCAGGAGTCGGCGGGTGTCCGGGTGCCAGTCGATGTTCTGCCAGCCGGTGGCGGGACGTGCCGTGGGCAGTGGTGCGGCGTCCTGGGGCCGGAGGGCGGTGAAGGTGCGGTCGTAGCCGAGGGCGATCACGGCCCGGCCCACAGTCGGGTCGACGGCCCCGCCGGTCAGTCCGGCGGCGCGCAGCGCGACCTCCAATGCCTCGGCGAACAGCTCGCTGACGCTCGTCACGGTGCCGGCGGTGGCGTTGATGCGGCTGAGTTCGGAGTCGGGGCGGAAGCGGCTGCAGGTGTGGTCGATGGCGGCGAGTTCGTCCATCAGGATCCGCTCGGCCTCCGTCAGCACCTGCTGGTCGGTGGTGAGCAGGGTGGCGGTGGTGCCGAGGGCGGGGAAGGAGGTGACCGCGCCGTGGACGTGGTGGCGGTTCATGACGCACCGGTCCGGGTCTGCGGCGCCTGCTGGGTGGGGGCCGGGGCCTGTGCGGGAGGGGTGAGGGGCGTGCAGGTGACCGTGGGCTGTGGCGTGGCGGTGCTGGGCGCAGGTGCCGCAGCCGGGACGGCGCGCTCCTCGTCGTCTTCGCCGTCTTCCTGTGCCCTGCCGCCGCGCGTCGGCGCGTCGGTCGTGGTGGCAGGGGCGGGCGCGGCGGGCTGCTGCGTGCAGGCGACGGCAGTGGGCGGCGTGCCCTGGGCCGGTGCGGGAGCGCCGGAGGTGCCGGGTGTGAGGTTGGCGTAGGTGAGGCCGAGGGCGGCGGACCCGGCGGCAGCGGCCGCGACCGTCCAGCGGGTGGCGGTGGAGACCCGTCGTATCCCGTGGTCGCGGCGCGTGGGCCCGTCCGGTTCGGGTGGGTTGGGGAGGTCGGCCATGGCGGGCGCTCCTCGTGGTCCGGCTCAAGTGCTTCCACTGACCACGATGCGCTTGGGCGTCTGTGGGACCTGCTCACGATCTGCCTGGAACCGGTAAAGATCACGGCGTTCGGCGGTCGTGCCACGTCGGCAGATCGAGGACGGCGGTGAGGCCGCCGCCAGGCGTGTCCTCGAGAGCGATGCTGCCGCCGTTGGCGGTGATGAGCCGGTGCACGATCGCGAGGCCGAGACCGCTGCCGCGGGCCTTGGGATTGCCGAAGCGGCGGAATGCCTGCTCCCGCGCCTCAAGGGTCATGCCGGGGCCGTCGTCCACGACCCTCAGCCGGACGGTGTCCGGGCCCAGGGCGCTGTCGAGGGTGACCGCGCCGCCGTCGGCGACGGCGTCCAGGGCGTTGGCCAGCAGGTTGTCCAGGACCTGTTCCAGGTGGTCCGGTCCCAGCGCGACCGGAGAGCTGTCCTGGCAGTGGCTGGTGAGGTGGATCCCGCGTTCCTGCGCGATCGGCTCCCAGGCCGCCACGCGGTCGATGGCGACCTCGTTCACGCGTACCGGAACGGGTCTCGGCACGGCCTGTTCGGCCCGTGCAACCGCGAGCAGCCCGTCGACCAGACGCGAGAGGCGAGCCACCTCTTCCTGGGCGGAGGCCAGCAGCTCCGGAGCCCCGTCCGGCGTGGCGGTGGCCAGCAGATCCAGGCGCAGCCGCAGGGCCGCCAGCGGAGTGCGCAGCTGGTGCGAGACATCGGCGACGACGGCCTGGTGGCCATGGATCAGTGCCTCCATGCGGGCGGCCATGGTGTTGAACGTGGTGGCGAGGCGGCGGATCTCCGGCGGGGCGCCGGACACCGTGGCGCGCTCGCCCAGGCGACCTTCGCCGAGGTGCTGCGCGGCGGTGTCCAGGGTGGTTAGCGGGCGTCCGACCCAGCGGGCGAGCCGGACCGACACCAGAGCGGCGGCCGCGACACCGCCCACGGCGACCAGACTGATCCAGGCCCAGGCGACGGTGATCCTGGTGTCCAGTGGAGCGGTGGACCGGGACAGGACGACGGCGCCGGCGGGTTGCCGGAACGTCCCGACGGGCTCTGCGGCCAGCAATCGCCCCTCGGTCTCGGGCGGCTCCGGTTCGTGCCCTGTCAGCGTCTCGTTGACCAGGTCCCCGGCCTCGCCGGACCGGGTGATCGGGCAGGGTGTGGAGGCCACCAGCCGGCCGCGCGCGTCGAACACGGCCGCGCAGTCGCCGGCCCTCGCAGCTTCGGCGAGGTCGGCGTTCATCGCGGTAGCGGGCTCGTGGTCGGACAGGTACTCCTCAGTAGAGGAGGCGATCACCCGGGCCGCGGCCTGGGCCTTGTCGCGGAAGGCGAGGTGTTCGCGCTCGGTGATGGACAGCCCGAGCGGCACCGCCGCCGCGGCGACCACGACGACGGTCAGCGCGAGCAGCGCCAGCACGATCCGGCGGGTCACGGCGTCCCCGCGACGTCGGCGAGTCGGAAGCCTCGTCCGTAGGCGGTTTCGATCAGCCCGGGGACGGCGAGCTTTCGGCGCAGCGCGGCGACGTGGACGTCCACCACCTTCGTCGGTCCGTACCAGTGTGCGTCCCAAGCGCTCTCCAGGATCTCCTGGCGGGTGACCACCCGGCCCGGGTCGGCGGCGAGACAGGCCAGGATGTCGAACTCCTTCGGGGTGAGGGCGACTTGCCGGCCGCTCACGGTCACCCGGCGGGTGCGGCGGTCGACCGTGAGCGGGCCGTGCCGCACCGGCTCCTGCTCCGAGGGGCGGGTGCGGCGCAGCACCGCGCGCAGCCGGGCCAGCAGTTCGGCCAGTCCGAAGGGCTTCACCAGGTAGTCGTCGGCGCCCTCGTCCAGGGCCAGGACCCGGTCGGCCTCCTCTCCGCGTGCAGTGACGGCGATGATCGCCGCGTCCGACCGCTGGTGGATCCGCCGGCACACCTCGACGCCGTCGATGTCCGGCAGGCCGAGGTCGAGAAGAAGGACGTCGGGCGCGGGCGCTGCCAGGGCGGCACGGCCGGTGTCGACGCTGTCCGCACGGTATCCGGCCTGCCGCAGCCCCCTCACCAGGGAGTCCGCGATCACCGGGTCGTCCTCCACCACGAGCACCGTCAGGGAATCGGGTTCCGCCACCGTACTCATCTCGCTCGTTCGTTGTCGGGTCGGCCCGCGGTCGGGTCACCGCTCACCGCCATGGTGCCTGGCGCGGGGCCGAGCCGCTTGGGCCGAACAGTCCCGCAGTAAGCCGTGGTGCGGCCTGGCCGGAGGGCACTCAGCGCCGCGGCTCGGGGGTGTGGGTGATGGCCGGGACGGGCGCGCGGTGGTGCCCGTCCGGTGACTGGAGGGCGTGCTGGGGTCTCTGGTCGGTCCAGTGGGATGCCAGGGCCGGTCCGGAGAGTGCCAGGACGGTACCGGTGGACAGCGAGAGCAGCAGCAGCAACCAGCGCCACCCGCGTCCCCGGACCACGCCTGCCGCGTGTCGGGCCGGCCGGCGGCCCGGCAGCTCCGCGCCGACCAGCCGGGGCAGTCGCCAGACGTGGGCCAGCACGTGCACACCCATGACCGCCGCCCAGCAGACGAAACTCGCCTTGTGCAGGAACAGCATCGGGAGCCCGCCGGCATCCCGTCCGCCCAGCGCCAGCGCGCAGCCGGTGGCCAGCACCGCGACGGTGAGGGCGACGAGCAGCGGGGCGACGAGCCGCAGCAGGGGCGCGGGCGGTCCCTGGCGGCGGTAGGCCGACGACCCCGTGTAGTAGCGCACGAAGCGGTACCCGGTGACGGCCACCTTGACAGCGACCGGCCCAATGAGCGCGAGTCCGATGACGAAGTGCCAGGTGAGCATGGAATCGAGGAAGAGGACCGTCACGCCCTGGGCGGCGAACAGCACCAGGAGGACCGCGCCGACCAGCGCGGCCAGTCGTCTGTTCCCCTCCGGGCCGGATTCCACCGCCGGTATGCCGCCTGCGGTATCCACCGTGCTGATTCCGGACACCGATCCGCCCTTCGAGCTGAACATCGTGCACATCCGGCCGTCGACGGGCCGCCCATGGGGAGGAGTGTGCCCGATCGCCTCCTAAGAACCGGTTCAGGTGCGCGTCCGACGGACGGGCGACGTCGGGGCGGGCCGCCGCGATGCCTCGGGCAGACGGCGGCGGTGTCGGCACCGAGCAGAACCTCGGTGAGCGCTCAGACGAAGGTGTCGTCGATCACGACGAGGGCGATGGCCGCGGGCCTTGCAGGAGCATGCCGACGGTGATCAGGTAGTTGCGCCGATTCGGTCGGACCACCAGCTGATGGGGACTCTCGGGGCGCCGGTGGCGCTCGTCGTCCAGGCGCCAACCCTGACAGGGCGTCTTGTCTACTCAGGCCCTGGCTGCCCCGACCGTGGGTCCGCAGATGAAGAGCCAGGTCTCCGGAGTTGGAGGTGAGGGCGGTCGCCAGTGTCCGTGCGCGGCAATGGCCGCGAGGGGCGGCGGTCGGGTTTGTACCAGCCGAGCTGCCGGCCCATGGAGCGAAGCAGCTCGGCTGACCCGGCCGGAGTCAGAACTTGTGGTCGTAATGCACCGTCACAGGGGCGTGGTCGGACCAGCGTTCGGCGTGGGAGGCCGGTCGCTCCACATAGGCCTCCGTGGCCCGGGTGGCGATGCCGGGCGTTGTACAATGCATGTCGATTCGCCAACCGGAGTCGTTGTCGAAGGCGCGGCCGCGGTAGGACCACCAGGTGTAGGGGCCGGTGCGGTCGGGGTGGAGGGCGCGGACGACGTCGACGTAGCCGGCCTCCTCGTAGACGCGGGTGAGCCAAGCGCGCTCCTCGGGGAGGAAGCCGGCGGACTTCTGGTTGGCCTTCCAGTTCTTGAGGTCCTCCGGGCGGTGGGCGATGTTCCAGTCGCCGCAGACCACGACCTCGCGGCCGTCGGCGGCGGCCCGGGCGCGCAGGGCGCCGAGGTGGACGAGGAACTCCGCCATGAAGCGCTCCTTCTCCTCCTGGCGTTCGGTGCCGACTTCGCCGGAGGGGAGGTAGAGGCTGGCCACGGTCAGCCCCGGAAGGTCGATTTCGACGTACCTGCCCGAATTGTCGAATTCCGCCGACTCGAATCCGACCACCGTGCGCTCGGGTTCCTGTCGGGACAGCACCGCGACGCCCGCCCGGCCCCTGACGGCCGAGGGTGCCCAGACGGCGTGCCAGCCCTCCAGGTCGCGCAGCTCCACGGGCAGCTGCCCGGGCTCGGAGCGGACCTCCTGCAGGCAGATCACGTCCGCCTCCGTGCCGGCCAGCCATTCGATGAAGCCCTTCTTGGCGGCTGCCCGGATCCCGTTCACGTTGACACTCGTCACCACAATCACCCGGGCAGCCTACCGAGCGCCGCCGCAGGTCAGGGCCGCGACGCGGCCGAGTGCGGGGGTGGGGCGGGGAGTGGGTCGGGTGGGTGTCCGGCACCGGGACGTCGAGGTGCCGAGGAGTCGAGTGTCGTGAACGCGGCATGAATCCGCGCGGCAGGCGCACCGAGCCCCGCCATTGGTCTTGACCATCTCCGGAGGCAGCCCCTAGGGTCACTTACTGCAAAGACCTTTAATAAAGAAGGACGGATAAAAGCCCGCTCTCCCACCTGCCGCAACAGCGGACAGCGGGCCCGCATCCGCCTCCTTTCGGCAGGGCGGACAAAACAGGGTGGAGGCCACGGTGGGGAAGACAGGGGAGCTCTCGGCAGTGCCGGAGCCGAAGTACTGGCACCTGCGCACGGTGCTGCTCCGGGCGATCGACTCGGAGTTCTCCACCGGCCAGGTCCTGCCCAACGAGCGCGAGCTCGCCGCCCGCTTCGGCGTGGCCCGGGCCACCCTGCGCCAGGCGCTCGACCAGCTGGAGCTGGAGGGCCGGCTGGTCCGCCGCCGTGGCATCGGCACCCTGATCGCCGCCCCGCGGGTCGGCGTCCCGGTCAACCGGCACGAGGAGGGCTGGCCCGGCACCAGCCGCAGCCAGGCCTGGCGCACGGTCGACTGCACCACCGCCCCCGCCTCCGACCGGCTCGCCAAGGCCCTGGGCATCGCCGAGGGCGCCACCGTGCACACCGTCCGCCGGGTCCGGCTGGTCCAGGGCCAGAACATGGCCACCGAGTCGCTGCACGTGCCCGCCTCCGCGCTGCCGCACCTGCCGGGCTTCCGCGCCGAGAGCGACCGCGCCCGTTCGGTGCTGCGCCAGCTGGAGCGCCTGGAGGTCGACGGCGAGTCCCGCTCGGTCGAGCTCGGTGTCGCCGAGGCCGAGGAGGCCGCCCTGCTGGAGCGTCCGCCCGGCTCGCCCGTACTAGTGATGACCACCCAGTACGCCTCCGCCGGCCGCCTGGTGGCCGTCGCCGTCTCCACCTACCGTGCCGACACGTGCAAGCTCACCTTCGGTGAGACCGGCCTGGTCGAGGTCACCCCCGTCGGCTCCGGCTCCGGCTCCGAGGTCCGCACCGCCTCCTGAACGCTCGTTCCGGAGCGATCCCCGAGACCCCCTTCCGAAACACCCTCAGGCCCAGGCCCGGACGCGCCCACAGACGTCCGGGCCTGAGTCGTTCACCGGGAGCGGGTTCAGGGGAGACGGGTCAGGGAGTGGGGAGCTGCTCCGCGGGGCACCGCTCAGCTCCGGACGCCGGTGCCCGTCGGCGGGTCGACGGCGAACAGCTGCTCCTCGACCTGGTCCAGCGCCACCCGCAGCGCGCCCATCGCGACGACCTCCGCGCCCAGCGCGGCCAGCGCCACCTCGGGGGCGCGCAGGGTGAACTGGGCGAGCCGCTCGCGCAGCGGCTCCAGGACGCCGTCCAGGCCGGCCGCCCAGCCGCCGATCACCACCAGCTGCGGGTCGATCGCCAGCACCAGCGCCGCGACGCCCTGCACCAGGCGGGTCAGGAAGCGGTCCATCGCCACCTTCGCCACCTCGTCGCCCTCGCGGGCCAGCTTCAGCACCCGGGCGACGGCGGCCTCGTCCAGCGGATTGAGCGGCTTGCCGGTGGTGGAGAGCAGGCGTTCGGGGGTGACCTCCTGGCCGAGCAGGTGCAGGGCGCCGATCTCGCCGGCCGCGCCGCCGAAGCCGCGGTGCAGCCGGCCGTTGATCAGCGAGCCCGCGCCGGGGCTGAGACCGGCCATCACGAACACCACGTCGTCCGCGCCGACCGCCGCGCCCTGCCAGTGCTCGGCGATGGCGGCCAGGTTGGCGTCGTTCTCGATCAGCACCGGGCAGCGGAACGACCGCCGCAGCCGGGCACCCAGCTCGAAGCCGGTCCAGCCGGGCATCGCGGTGCCCAGCCGCACGCTGCCGTCCCGGTCGACGATGCCGGGGGTGCCGACGCCGACCGCCCAGAGGTTGTCCCGCGAGACGCCGGCCTTGCGCAGGACGTCGGTGACCACCGGGCGCAGCGCGGCGATCCGGTCCTCGGCGTCCAGGCTCTCCTCGATCGGCCGGCACTGGCTGCCCACCACCTCGCCGGTGAGGTCGGCCAGGATGACCCGGACGTCGTGCACGCCGATCTCGATGCCGAGGACGTGCCCGGCCTCCGCCCGGAACCGGAACCACCGGGCCGGCCGGCCGCGGCGGCCGGTGCCGCCGGACTGGCCGCCGTTCTGCGGCTGCTCCACCTCGGCGACCAGGCCGGTCTCGACCAGGCCCTCGATCACGCCCTCCACCGTGGGCCGGGACAGTCCGGTGTCCCCGACCAGTTGAGTGAGGGTCACCGATTGGCCGGCCCGCAGCGCCCGAAGCGTGACCGCCGCGTTGATCCGCCGCAGCAGCGAGGAGTCTCCTCCGGTGAGCCGATCCGCCAAAACGCTGCCCTTCGCCGTTCGCGCGACAGCCCTGGCGCGCGGTGCCGAGTGCGCGGAGACCACCGGGTGCCGACCGCCGAGTGCCGGCCACCGAGTGTTCCGCGAGAGTCCGCCGCCCGGACCACGGGCACGACGACGCTGGGCCGCCTGCGCCGGGCCCGGAGGGCACGTGCCGGATGCTACCCGGGGCCGGGCCCGGCGGGCGAGCATCTTCGCAGCTCACCCAGGCTTCGGTATCGAAATGGTACGCACCGGGGGGCGTGCGTGATCCGGGATCCGGGCGCACGCCGTGGGCCGGTGCGGGGGCCGGTGCGGGGACGCCGTGAGTCCGGTCCGCGGCCGGTGCGGGGCCGACGCGGGATGGGTACGAGGCCGGCGCCGGACGCGGCGCGCGTCCGGCGGGGGGCGCGACGGGGTCGGGCGAGCGGCCGCGGAGCCTCTATGCTGCGGGCATGCTCAACCAGACGCGGGATGTCCACCCGGGTGCAACTGCACTGTCCGACCGGAGCTTTGTGCGGCGGGAGACCAGGCCGACGCCCGTCCCGTTCGTTCCCGAGGTCACCCTGCACATGGCCGAGGACGCCATCGCCCTGTGGGAGACCACGGAGGCGGCGCGCGGCGAGTCCGGGCTGGCGCCGCCGTTCTGGGCGTTCGCCTGGGCGGGCGGGGTCGGGGTGGCGCGGTACGTGCTGGACCACCCGGAGTTGGTCGAGGGCCGCTCGGTGCTCGACCTGGCGGCCGGGTCCGGGCTGGTGGGGATCGCGGCCGCGCTGCGCGGCGCCCGGTCGGTGCGGGCCGCGGAGATCGACGCCTACGCGGTGGCCGCGATCGGGGTGAACGCGGAGGCGAACGGCGTGCGGATCGACGCGGCCGTGGCGGACCTGTTGGACGGCGACGGCGGGCCGGCCGAGGTGGTGCTCGCCGGCGACGTCTTCTACGAGCGGGCGATGGCCGCCCGGTTCCTGCCCTTCCTGGAGCGGGCGCGGGCCCGCGGCGCGGTGGTGATCGTCGGCGACCCCGGCCGGGCCTACCTGCCGCGTGAACGCTTCACCGCGCTGGCGGCGTACGACGTCCCGGTGGTCGCGGACCTGGAGGACGCCGCGCTGAAGACCACC
Source organism: Kitasatospora sp. NPDC127111 (assembly GCF_042677465.1). Taxonomy (NCBI): domain Bacteria; kingdom Bacillati; phylum Actinomycetota; class Actinomycetes; order Kitasatosporales; family Streptomycetaceae; genus Kitasatospora; species Kitasatospora sp. NPDC127111. The sequence goes on along the minus strand of NZ_JBHXTG010000011.1, from coordinate 21,606 downwards.
ACGGTCTGGCGGCTCGACCCGGCACCGGCACCGGTACCGGCAGGGGCACGCGCAGAGACACAGGCAGAGGCATAGAGGCACCACCGGCACCGGCGGCCGCGCGGGGCTGACGGCACGAACGGCGTCCCTCGGCGTGCGCCGGCGCACGGGTCGCGATCTGATGTCGGCGGAACCACCGGCTGGAACCACCGACCCGAAAGGTGATCTCGACATGGCCGTAGTGCTGACTCTTCGCTGGCCCGGCGTCACTCCGGAGCAGTACGACGCGGTTGGCGCCCTGGTCCGGTGGGAGCAGGACGTGCCGACCGGAGCCCTTCTGCACGTCGCCTCGTTCGAGGGCGGCGCGCTGCACGTCACCGACGTGTGGGAGACCGAAGCCGACTTCCGCCGCTTCTTCGCCGACCGGCTCGCTCCCGCGGTCAAGCAGGTGGGCATCGAAGGCGAACCGCAGAGCGGCTTCCGGCCGCTCCACCGCCGCTTCATCGCCCCGGGCGTGAGCGGCGCCGCGAGCTGAGCGGCCCCGCAAGCTGAGCCGCGCCGCGAGCTGAGCCGCGCCGCGAGCTGAGCCGCGCCGCGAGCTGAGCCGCGCCGCGAGCTGAGCCGCGCCGCGAGCTGAGCCGCGCCGCGCGCTGAGCCGCGCCGCGAGCTGACCGGCACCGCTGACCGGCTCCGCGCGCTGACCGGCCGGGGCATCCGGACAGGGCCGGCGGAAGCGTTCGCCGAAGGCCCACGGTGAAGGGCTGCGGCGCGCCCGCACTCCGGAAGTCCCGGCGCGCGGAACGGCCGCCCTGGTAGACACGCCGTCATGACCGAGGACATCGCGCTGCGGACCGCCACCCCCGACGAGATCCCCGCCGTGCTGGCCCTGTGGGCCCGCGCGGCGAAGGGGACCAGCATCACCGACGACGCCGACGGCGTCGCGGCGCTTCTCGCCCGCGACCCGGACTGTCTGATCGTCGCCACACCCGCCGCGGACACCGCCACCATCGTCGGCACCGTGATCGCCGGTTGGGACGGCTGGCGCTGTCACCTGTACCGCCTCGCCGTCGACCCCGGCCACCGCCGCCGGGGCATCGGTGCCGCCCTGCTGGCGGCCGCCGAGGCCCGCTTCACGGCGCTCGGCGGCCGCCGTGCCGACGCGATGGTGCTGGACGACAACGGCCTCGGCCGGCGCACCTGGCAGGCGGCCGGCTACGGTCCCCAGCCGCAGTGGTCCCGCTGGGTCAAGCCCTTGAACCCCTGACTCCCTGACCGGCTGAACCCCCCCGACCCCCCCGACCCCCCCCCGACCCCCCCGACCCCTGACCACGCGGACGGCCGACCGCGGGACCGGGCTCAGGCGTTGCCGAGGGCGTAGGTGCGGAAGGTGGCGAGCAACGGCAGGACGTCGGTCTTGCTCGGCTCCTCGGTGACGGCCCGCATGGCTTCGATGACCGTGCGGGCGATGACCTTGATGACCGTGAGGTCGTCGCCGGGCGCCGTCGCGCCCCAGGTCCGGAGGGTGTGGGCGAGCAGGGCGGCCATCCGGGCGCCGATGTTGGAGCTGACGGCGTCGGTGAGCTCCTCCAACTCCTCGTCCGTCATGCTGGAACGGAGGCCGAAGGCGAGTGCCATCAGGGTGTCGATGGCGTGCTCGCCGTACGCCGCGACCAGCGCCGGGAGGGGCTGCTCGCCGGGGCAGCCGGCGGACAGCGCGGTGAGCGCCTCGTCGTCGTCCTTCCACGCCGCCTCGAGTGCGGCGAGCGCCCGGAGGGACTCGTCTACCGTCAGGCCATCTGTCATGCCGAGAACGGTATTGAGCCCTCCCGGGTCACCGCCGGAGCGGACGGGGAATCTCACTCCATCGAGCGAAACGGGCCCCGTTCCGCCTCCGCGGTCCAGGAGTTACGCCGGCGAGTTTCCCGCCGCGAACCGTTCCGCGTCCCACTGCCCGTGCAGGGGCGGGGCGAGGGCTGCGCGGGCCAGGGCGGCGAAGTCCCCGGCGCCGGCGGCGCGTTCGGGCAGGGCGCCGAGCAGGGGTGCGCCGGCCGCGCGCGGCAGGTCGGCGAGGTTGCAGCGGTCGGCCAGGCCGGGGGAGTCCGGCCAGGCGCCGATGACCACGCCGAACAGCGGCAGGCCGCGCGCGGCCAGCGCCTCCGCGGTGAGCGCGGTGATGTTGAGCGTGCCGAGGCCGGCCGTCGCGACCAGCAGCAGCTGGGCGGGCAGGCCGAGTTCACGGACGGCGAGCGCCTGGTCGGCGAGCGTGCGGCCGTCCTCGTCGTAGCGGACCAGCAGGCCGCCGGCGCCCTCGACCAGCACCAGGTCGTGGCCGCCGGCGAGTTCGGCGACGGCCTCGGCGGTGCGGGCCGGTGTGAGGCAGGGCAGGCCGGACCGGCGGGCGGCCGTGTCGGGGGCCAACGGCTCGGGGTAGCGGGCGAGTTCGCGCAGCGTGAGCGGCGCGCCGACCAGCCGGGCCACCTCCTCGGCGTCCCCCGGCTCGCCGGGGGCGACGCCGGTCTGCCCGGGCTTGAGCACCGCGACCCGCAGGCCGGCCCGGACGGCGGCCGAGGCGACGGCGGCCGTGGTCACCGTCTTGCCGACCTCGGTGCCGGTGCCGGTGACGAAGAGGACCTGAGGGGCGATCATCCGGCCACCGCCGCCGCGGTCACCGCGGCCGCGATCCGCGCCACGTCCTCGTCTCCCGTCACGAACGGCGGCATGGTGTAGATCAGGTCCCGGAACGGGCGCAGCCAGACGCCCTCCCGGGCGGCCGCGGCGGTGGCGGCGGCCACGTCCACCGGGTGGTCCAACTGGACGACGCCGATGGCACCTTGGACCCGGGCGTCGTGCACGCCCGGCAGTGCGGCCGCGTCGGCCAGGCCGTCCCGCAGCCCGGACTCGATCCGCTTCACCTCGACCTGCCAGTCCTGGCCGAGCAGCAGGTCGATCGAGGCGTTGGCGACCGCGGCGGCGAGCGGGTTGCCCATGAACGTCGGCCCGTGGGCGAGGACGGGCATCTCGCCGCGGCTGATGCCGTCCGCGATCTCGCCGGTGCACAGCGCGGCGGCCATCGTCAGGTAACCGCCGGTCATCGACTTGCCGAGACACATCACGTCCGGCGAGACGCCGGCGTGGTCGGCCGCGAACAGCGCGCCGCTGCGGCCGAAGCCGGTGGCGATCTCGTCGAAGACGAGCAGGACGCCGTGCCGGTCGCAGAGTTCGCGCAGCATCCGCAGGTAGGCGGGGGAGTGGAACTGCATCCCGCCCGCGCCCTGGACCACCGGTTCGACGATGACGGCGGCCAGCTCGCCCGCGTGACGCTCCATCAACTCGTCGAAGCGCGCGGCGTATTCGGCGTCCAGCGGGGCGTCGAAGCCGGCCGGCGGCTGCGGCGCGAACAGCTGGCCCGGCAGCACCCCGCCCCACAGGTGGTGCATGCCGCCCTGCGGGTCGCAGACCGACATCGGGTGGAAGGTGTCGCCGTGGTAGCCGCCGCGCCAGGTCAGCAGCCGCCGCTTCTCCGGCCGGCCGGTGGACTGCCAGTACTGCAGGCACATCTTCATCGCGACCTCGACGGCCACCGAGCCGGAGTCGGCCAGGAAGACGTGCTGCAGCGGCTCCGGCGTGATCTCCACCAGTCGCGCGGCCAGCCGGACGGCGGGCTCGTGGGTGAGCCCGCCGAACATGACGTGGCTCATCCGGTCCAGCTGCTCGCGCACCGCCTCGTCCAGCACCGGGTGCCCGTAGCCGTGGATGGCCGCCCACCAGGACGACATCCCGTCGACCAGCTCGTCCCTGCCCTCGGCGGGCCGGGCGAGCCGGAGCCGCACCCCGGACGCGGACTCGACGACGTACGGGGTGGCGGTGCCGGGCATCGGGCCGTAGGGGTGCCAGACGTGCGCCCGGTCGAGCGCGAGCAGGGTGTCGGTGGGCAGCGGGCCACCGGGGAGCTGGGCCATGATGATCGTGAATCCTCCTGCCGTAATCAGGCGTTGGGCGCCAGCTCGGTACCGGCACCGCGGCGCCGCACCCGGACCAGGTCGCTGCGCAGCTCGTCGTTCGGGTTCGGCGCGGCGGCCCCGGCGGTCTCCACGACCCCGGCGGTCTCCACGGCCTCGGCGGTCTCCACGGCCTCGACGGTCTCGGTGACCGGCTCGGCGGCCGGCGCGGCGTGGCCGCCGCAGGGCCCGCAGCCGTGCGCCTCCGCGGGCGCCCCGGGCGCCTCGGACGCGTCGCCGTGCCCGCCGCCGCACGGACCGCAGCCGCCGCCGGTCCCGCAGGACCCGCCGGCCGCCGCCGCGGCGATGTCGGCCCGGTGCCGGGGGAGGGTGGCCTCGCCGGCACCCTCGACCTCGAAGCCGGCGTCCTTGATCATGTCGAGGTCGGCCTGCCCGGCCTGGCCCTCGCTGGTGAGGTAGTCGCCGAGGAAGATCGAGTTGGCGATGTGCAGGCCGAGCGGCTGCATCGTGCGCAGGTGCACCTCGCGGCCGCCCGCGATCCGCACCTCGGTGTCCGGGTTGACGAAGCGGACCATCGCCAGGATGCGCAGGCAGCGCTGCGGGGTGAGGTTCCACTCCTTGGCCAGCGGGGTGCCCTCGAACGGGATGAGGAAGTTGACCGGCACCGAGTCCGAGCCCAGCTCGCGCAGCGCGAAGACCACGTCCACGAGGTCCTCGTCGCTCTCGCCCATGCCCGCGATCAGGCCGGAGCAGGCGGACAGGCCCGCGCCGTGCGCCTTCTGCACCGTGTCCACCCGGTCCGCGTAGGTGTGGGTGGTGGTGATGCCGCCGTAGGTGGCCTCGGAGGTGTTGAGGTTGTGGTTGTAGGCGTCGACGCCGGCCGCCTTGAGCCGCTCGGCCTGGTTGTCGGAGAGCAGGCCGAGGCAGGCGCAGACCTCGACGGCCGGGTCGGCGTCCTTGATGGCGGCGACGGTGTCGGTGACCCGGTCGATGTCGCGGTCCGTCGGCCCGCGGCCGCTGGCGACCAGGCAGACCCGCTTCGCGCCGCCGGCGACCCCCGCGCGTGCCGCCTCGGCGGCCTGGTCGGGCTTCAGCCAGGTGTACTTGAGGATCTCGGCCTTGGAGCCCAGGCGCTGCGAACAGTAGTTGCAGTCCTCGGGGCAGAGCCCGCTCTTGAGGTTCACCAGGTAGTTGAGCTTGACCCGGCGGCCGAACCACCGCCGGCGCACCCGTCCGGCGGCCGCGACCACGTCCAGCAGCTCGTCGTCGGTGGTGGCGAGGACGGCGAGCGCCTCCTCGCGGGTGGGGGCTTCCCCGCGCAGGCCCTTGGCGGTGAGGGTATCGAGCAGATCCATGCGCCTGATCCTGCCTGCTGGCCGACGCGCGACGCCAGAGGAAACCCACCAGAAGATCCGCGGGAGGATGTGCGAGTTGTCACAGTGTCGCCGCTGACGGTAGTGGCGCAGGTCACGTCGCAGGTCATGGCCGTCGACGGGTCCGCCGCCAGTTCGGTTACCCGCAGGTAGGGTGAGTGATCGTCAGTCGCCGCCCCCGTGATCCACACCACCCGGGTACTGCTTAGAATCTGCGCCATGACCACGCAGGGGGAGCGCACCCCGTCACCGGGAGACCACGGAACCACCGATCGGCCGGCCGGTGCGTACCGGCGGCCGGCCAGGAGGATCGGCGCCCGACGGGCCGTGGGCTGGATCGTGGTGGTCGGCGTGGTGGCTGCCGGCGGCTGGATCATCACCCGCCCGACGCCCGGTGACTTCATACCCGGCCTCGGACCGTCGACCAAGGACGCGTCCAAGACGCCGCCCGTCGTCGGCAACCCGCCGCCGCACAGCAGCGCCGACCCCGAGGGCCTCAACGTCGACACCCTCTTCCCCGCCCAGCGGGTGGTCGAGGTCGGCGCCTACAAGGGCAGGCGCTCCGGCGTCCGCCAGGGCGAGAACTGCACCGAGACGCTCCAGGACCGCACCCAGGACCTGCTCCGCGAGAGCGGCTGCCAGGGTTACCTGACCGTCAGCTTCGCCGGGCAGGACAAGCCGGTGCTCAGCAGCCTCACCCTGCTGCGCTTCGTCGACCAGGCCTCCGCCGCCAAGGCCGCCGAGGCCCTGCGCGCCAAGCCCGCCGCGCTCGCCTTCATCCTCCCGGACGCCTCCACCGCCCCCGCCCTGCCGGCCGGCACCGCCAAGCCCGGCACGGAGCAGCGCGTCGAGGCGGTCGGCCGGCACGTGACCGTCACCAGCTCGCGGATGGCCGAGCCGCACGGCGGCACGCCGTCCCCGACCGCCGCGGCCACCACGGCCCCGGCCACCCCGGCCACCCCCGCCATCCCGGTACCCGTCCCGTCCGGTACGGCGACGGTCGGCCCGGAGCAGCAGTTGGAGGAGGCCACCCGGGCCGTCTCCTACTCCGCGGGCGCGCCGTTCATGTGGATGTGAGGTGAGGCGCCGCGCCGCGCGGTGACGACGGGCTGGGGCGCGCCGGCCGAGTCGGGCCGGACGGCCGGCCCGCGCGACACGGGCGACCCGCGGCGGTAGCGAGTACGGCCGGGACGAACACGGCGGGAACGAACACGGCGGGGGCCCACCACCCGGTGGGCCCCCGCCGTCGCCGTCGCCGTCGCCGTCGCCGTCGCCGCCTCTGGCGCCGGCCGGCGTCAGCCGCCCAGCCGGTCCACCGCGGTGACCCGCAGCACCGCCCGGCCCTCCTCGTCCGAGCCGTACAGGTCGACCTCGGCGCTGATGCCCCAGTCGTGGTCGCCCTCCGGGTCGTCGAAGATCTGCCGGACCTTCCAGGCGGAGTCCTCCTCCTCGATCAGCAGCATCTTCGGGCCGCGCGCGTCCGGGCCGGTGCCGAGGTCGTCGTACTCCTCCCAGTACCCGTCCATCGCGTCCGCCCAGCGGTCGGCGTCCCAGCCGTACTCGCCGTCCAGCTCGCCCAGCGCGTCGTAGTGCTCCAGCGCCGCCAGCTCGACCCGGCGGAACATCTCGTTGCGCACCAGCACCCGGAACGCGCGGGCGTTGGCCGTGACCGGCGCCGGCTTGTCGTCCAGGGTGACCTCGGCGGCCTGCGGCTCGGTCGGGTTGGCCAGCTGCTCCCACTCGTCCAGCAGGCTGGAGTCGACCTGGCGGACCAGCTCGCCGAGCCAGGCGATGACGTCCTTGAGGTCGTCGGTCTTGATGTCCTCGGGGACGGTCTGCTCCAGCGCCTTGTACGCGCCCGCCAGGTAGCGCAGCACGATGCCCTCGGTCCGCGCCAGCTCGTAGTGGCCGACGTAGTCGGAGAAGGTCATCGCCCGCTCGTACAGGTCGCGGACCACGGACTTCGGCTGGAGCTGGTGGTCGCCGATCCACGGGTGCACCCGCCGGTACACCTCGTAGGCGTGGGTGAGCAGCTCCTCCAGCGGCTTCGGGTAGGTGATCTCCTGGAGCCGCTCCATCCGCTCCTCGTACTCGATGCCGTCGCGCTTCATCTCCCCGATGGCCTCGCCGCGCGCCTTGTTCTGCTGCGAGGCGAGGATCTGGCGCGGGTCGTCGAGGGTCGCCTCGACGACGGAGACGACATCCATCGCGTACGAGGGCGACGCCGGGTCGAGCAGGTCGAAGGCGGCCAGCGCGAAGGTGGAGAGCGGCTGGTTGAGGGCGAAGTTCTCCTGGAGGTCCAGGGTGAGGCGGACGATCCGGCCCTCGGCGTCCGGCTCCGGGAGCCGCTCGACGATGCCGCCCTCCAGCAGCGAGCGGTAGATGGCGACCGCGGAGCGGATGTGCCGGCGCTGGGCGGCCCGGTCCTCGTGGTTGTCGGTGAGCAGCTTGCGCATCGCCTCGAAGGCGTTGCCGGGCCGGCCGATCACCGAGAGCAGCATCGCGTGGCTGACCTTGAAGCGGGAGACCAACGGCTCCGGGTCGGCGGCGATCAGCCGCTCGAAGGTCTCCTCGGACCAGCCGACGAAGCCCTCCGGCGCCTTTTTCCGGACGATCTTGCGCTTCTTCTTCGGGTCGTCGCCCGCCTTGGCGACGGCCTTGTCGTTCTCGATCACGTGCTCCGGCGCCTGCGCGACGACCTGGCCCACGGTGTCGAACCCGGCCCGCCCGGCCCGGCCGGCGATCTGGTGGAACTCACGGGCGCGCAGGATCCGGACGCGGTTGCCGTCGTACTTGGACAGCGCGGTGAACAGCACCGTGCGGATCGGCACGTTGACGCCCACGCCGAGCGTGTCCGTCCCGCAGATCACCTTCAACAGCCCCGCCTGGGCGAGCCGTTCGACCAGCCGGCGGTACTTGGGCAGCATGCCGGCGTGGTGCACGCCGATGCCGTGCCGCACGAACCGGGAGAGGTTGCGGCCGAACTTGGTGGTGAAGCGGAAGTTGCCGATCAGGTCGGCGATGGCGTCCTTCTCCGCCTTCGAGCACATGTTGATGCTCATCAGCGACTGGGCGCGCTCCACCGCCTCCTTCTGCGTGAAGTGCACCACGTAGACGGGAGCCTGACCGGTCTTCAGCAGCTCTTCGAGCGTGTCGTGCAGGGTGGTGCGGCGGTACTCGTAGAACAGCGGGACGGGCCGCGTCGCGGAGCGGACGACCGTGGTCGGCCGGCCGGTGCGGCGGGTGAGGTCCTCCTCGAAGCGGCGGACGTCGCCGAGCGTCGCCGACATCAGCAGGAACTGTGCCTGCGGCAGCTCCAGCAGCGGGATCTGCCAGGCCCAGCCGCGGTCCGGCTCGGCGTAGAAGTGGAACTCGTCCATCACGACCTGGCCGATGTCGGCCCGCGCGCCGTCCCGCAGCGCGATCTGGGCCAGCACCTCGGCGGTGCAGCAGATGATCGGCGCGGTCGGGTTGACGCTCGCGTCACCGGTCATCATGCCGACCTGCTCGGTGCCGAACACCTTGCACAGGTCGAAGAACTTCTCCGACACCAGCGCCTTGATCGGCGCGGTGTAGAAGGTCCGCTGCCCCTCCGCCAGCGCCGCGAAGTGCGCCCCCGCGGCGACCAGGCTCTTGCCGGAGCCGGTCGGCGTCGCCAGGATCACGTTGTTCGCGGACACCAGCTCGATCAGGGCCTCCTCCTGCGCCGGGTACAGCGTGATCCCGCGCTCCTCCGCCCAGGCGGCGAACGTCTCGTACAGAGCGTCGGGAGTGGCGGGCTTCGGCATCAGGTCAAGGAGGGTCACCCGGACATCTTGCCTGCTCGCCACGGCCCCGGGCAAAGCCCGTGGCCCGCTCGCCCCGGGGGGACGAGGGCGTCGGCGGTCCCGTGGCCCGGCCGGTCCGCCCACCGCGGCCGCCGCCAGGGCCGGCCGCCGGGTCGCCATCGGGTCGCCGCCGGGTCGGTGGTCGGGGCGCCGTCGGGCCGATGCCCGTGCGGCCGCCGGGTCGCCGCCGGGTCGGTGGTCGGGGCGCCGCCGGGCCGATGCCCGGACGGGAACGCGGCGCCGGGCATGTGCCGCGTCGCACATTGCCCGCCCCGCGCCCGCCGTGCCAGAGTGCCGACCATGGCCCACCGCACCGCGTCCGAACCGCCCGTCCGCACCCCGGCAGCCTCGCCCGCGGAGGGCGCCCCCGCCCCGGGCGCCGTCTTCGACTGGCTCGACGAGACGGCCGGACTGCGCGCCCGCGCCGGCCTCACCCGCACGCTGCGCAGCCGCCCCGCCGACGACCCGGTGCTCGACCTGGCCGGCAACGACTACCTCGGCCTGACCTGCCACCCCGCCGTCACCCGGGCCGCCGCCGACGCCGCGCTGCGCTGGGGCGGCGGCGCCACCGGCTCCCGGCTGGTCACCGGCACCACCGCCCTGCACACCGAACTCGAGGACGAGCTGGCCGAGTTCTGCGGAGTCGAGGCCGCCCTGGTGTTCTCCTCCGGGTACACCGCCAACCTGGCCGCGCTGACCGCGCTCACCGACCCGGACACCCTGATCGTCTCCGACGCCTACAACCACGCCTCGCTGATCGACGGCTGCCGGCTCGCCCGCGGCGACGTGCACCGCGCCCCGCACGGCGACCCGGACGCCGTCCGCTCCGCGCTCGCCGGACGCGGCCACCACCGGGCGCTGGTGGTCACCGACTCCGTCTTCTCGGTCGACGGCAACGCCGCCCCGCTGCCCGGACTCTCCGCCGCCGCCCGCGCGTTCGGCGCCGCCCTGCTGGTCGACGACGCGCACGGGCTCGGCGTCCTCGGCCCGGGCGGGCGCGGTGCGCTGGCCGCCGCCGGCCTGGCCGGCGAACCGGACACCGTCGCCACCGTCACGCTCTCCAAGTCGCTCGGCTCCCAGGGCGGTGCGGTGCTCGGCCCGCGCCGGGTGATCCGCCACCTCACCGAGACCGCCCGCACCTTCATCTTCGACACCGGCCTCGCCCCGGCCGCCGCCGGCGCCGCCCTCGGCGCGCTGCGCCTGCTGCGCGCCGAACCGCAGCGCGCCGAGCGCGCCCGCGAGGTCGCCCGCACCCTCGCCGCCCGGCTCACCGCCGCCGGCCTGCGGGCCTCCACCCCGGACGCGGCCGTCGTCTCGGTCCGCGCCCCCGGGCCGGAGGCCGCCGTCGCCTGGGCCGCCGACTGCCGCCGGGCCGGCCTCGCCGTCGGCTGCTTCCGTCCGCCCTCCGTCCCGGACGGCGTGTCCCGTCTCCGGCTCACCGCGCGCGGCGACCTGACGGACGCTCAGATCGCCGAAGCGGTACGGATCATCGCCTCGCTCGCCCCGGCGGGCGCCACGGCCTGACCGCAACCGCCCGCCCGGCCGGCGGCGTCCCCGCCAGGGACGGTGCCGGCGCGGCGGGGGAGTGCCACATGCGGGACAGGGACCGCGGGGCGCTGCCGCTCCCCGTCCGGCTGCTGCTGACGACGGCCGGCGCGGCCCTGTGCGTCCTCGCCCCGTTGGCCGTGGTCCACACGCTCTCCCGGATGGGCGGGGCCGCCGGCTTCTCCGGGGCCTCGGGCACCTTCACCCGGGGGATCTGTGCCCCGGCGGGCGAGGCGGCGCCGAGCGGGTGCCCCGGCAGGTTCGTCCCCGACCAGGGGGTCGATCCGGTCTACACGTTCCGGCTCGACGGCGGCGGGCGCGGGCGCGGCCCGCTGGACGTCCGGTGCGCCGGCGGCGTGTGCCGTCCGGCCGGCCAGGGGCCGGTGGTGCGGTGGCTGGCGCTGACCTTCGCCGTGCTGGCGGCCCTGCCGGTGGGCCTTTACCTGGCCGTGTTGGGGCTCGGCCGGGAGCGTGCCCGGCGGTGGCTCGTCGGCAGGGTGATCGTGACGGCGGGCGGGCTGCTCCTCGCCGCCGTCATCCTCGGGATTCGTGCGGGCCAGCTCATCGGGCGGGGCGGCTGATCCCCGGCACTCCGGCTGATCCCCGGCACCCCGGGTGGGCCCCGGCACCCCGGCTGATCCCCGGCACCCCGGCTGATCCCCGGCACCCCGGCTGATCCCCGGCACCCCGGGTGGGCCCCGGCCGGCGCTGGGCGCCCGAGCCGGCCGCCCCGCCCGTGCGCCCCCCGTGCGTCCGGCCTCCGCTCGCTCAGAGCCCGGCCAGCTCCAGCAGGAACGCCGTCTCCCGGTCCTGCCGCCCGGCCGCGGCGCGCGGGGCTGCGACGATCACCGCGGCGGCCCGGCACCAGGCGCGCACGCGCTCCGGATCGGCGCCCGGCACGAGCCCGGTGAGGCGGGCGATCCGGTGCTCCAGCGCCGGGAGGTCGGTGACGCCGTCGATCACCCAGTCCACCAGGTCGAAGTCCGGATCCCCGAGCGACGGCCGCGGGTCGATCGCCACCGGGCCGGCCGGCCCGGCCAGCACGTTGGACGGGTGCAGGTCCCCGTGGACCAGCGCCACCGGTCCGCTCGCGGCCAGCTCCCCCGCGAACGCCCGCGCCCCGGGCGACACCGCACCGGGGGCCCGCCGCTCGGTGAGGTCCAGGAGGAACTCCACCCGTTCCGCCAGCGGCGCGAGCGCGAGCCCGTCCACCGGCACCGACCGCAGCGCGCCGAGCAGCGGCGCCACCTCGGCCGCACGCCAGCCGCGCTGCCGCAGCGTCACCCCCGGACGCACGTCCGCCAGCAGCAGGGCGTGTGCGGCCGGCTCGTACTCCAGCAGGCGCACCACCGACGGCAGGCCGGCCCACGCCCGCAGTGCGACCGCCTCCTGCCGGGCCACCTCGGGATCGGGGGTCAGCTTCAGCCAGACGGTCCCGCCGTCGGCACCGCCACCGGCGCCGCCCTCCCCACGGTCACCGGAGCCGCTGTCGCCCTCGCCCGCGTGGCCGACGCCGTCGCCCTCGCCCGGGTCGCCGACGCCGTCACCGGAACCGTCCCCGTCGGTCCGCGAGCAGCGGAACACCCGGGAGGTCCCGCCGCCGCCCGCCGCCCGCACGGTCAGGCCCCAGCGCGCCGCCAGCTCCGTCACCAGCGCCGGCAGGCCCTCGCACCAGGCCTCCGCCCACGGCCCGAACCGGACCACCAGCCGGGCTCGCACCTCCGCCGGAACGGCCAGCACGTCGTCGAGGGCCTCCCCGCCCGCGGTTCCCCCGCTCACGGCCGCCCCACCACCAGCAGCGTCTCCGCGCCGACCGGCCGGTACCCGGCCGCCTGGAACGCGCGCACACTGGTCGCATTGCCCGGCGCCTGCTGCGCCCAGATCCACCCGCCCTCCGGCAGCAGGTGCCGCGCGCTCGTCGCCAGCGCACGCCCCAGACCCCGGCCGCGCGCCCGAGGGTCCACCTCGACCGCGCACTCCCACCGCCCGGCCACCCCGCGCCCGAGCACCAGCACCCCGCCGTCCGTGGTGAACACCCGCACGTCCTCGCGGTAGCGCAGCGCCCGCACCACCCGCGGGTGCTCCCGGTCCCGCACCGGCCGCAACGGCAGCGGCGGCTCGCCCGGCAGCCGCCCGGCCACCGTCAGCAGGTCGATGTTGCCGACCACCCGCCCGGTCCGCTCGCCGAACGCGGTCAGAAACGGCGGACAGAGCGGCGCCGCCAGCGGATCGCTCGGCACGGCCGCCAGCACCTCGCGCACCCAGGCAGGGTCCTCGTCGGTGAAGATCACGGCGTGCGCGGAGAAGGACAGCACCCCGGCCTCGCGCGCCGACGGCTGCGGCACCACCGTCACCGACCCGTCCGACGGCGGGAACACCCCGCCCGCCGCGTCCGCCAGGATCTCCCGCAACCCGCGCCCGCCCACCCCGGACCCCTCCACGCCGAACCCCTCCACCCCATGGACATGATCGTTCGCAGCGCGCCCAGCCTACGTGATCACTTCTTCCGGGCCCGGCTCGGCTGCACCCTGGTCGGCTCACCCGCCGCCTTCGGGTGGTCCGGCGGGTACGGGAGCTCGCCCAGGCCCTCGTCCCGCAGCTGCCGCTCGTACAGCTCCAGCACCCCGTCCAGCCGGTACGCCTTGTCGTCCATCTCCGCCTGCGGGTCGCCGAGTTCGGCGAACCGCGGCGGCAGCGTCCGCAGGTCGAAGTCCTCCGGAGCGACGTCGTCCAGCTCCTCCCAGCGCAGCGGCGCGGAGGCGGTCGCCCGTGGCCGGGCCCGCAGCGAGTACGCGGAGGCGATGGTCCGGTCCCGGGCCATCTGGTTGTAGTCCACGAAGATCCGCTCGCCGCGCTCCTCCTTCCACCACGCGGTGGTCACCCGGCCCGGGAGCCGCTGCTCCAGCACCCGGCCGAGCGCGATCACCGCGTGCCGCCCGTCGGTGAACGTCCACTCCGGTTCCAGCGGCACGTACACGTGCAGGCCGCGTCCGCCCGAGGTCTTCGGCCAGCCGCGCAGCCCGTACTCCTCCAGCAGCGCCCGCAGCTCGTGCGCGGCCCGCACCGCGTCGTGGAAGTCCGTCCCGGGCTGCGGGTCGAGGTCGATCCGCAGCTCGTCGATGTGGTCGGTGTCGCCGCGCCGCACCGGCCACGGGTGGAAGGTCAGACAGCCGAGGTTGGCCGCCCAGAGCACCGCGGCCGGCTCGGTCGGGCAGATCTCGTCGGCCGACCGCCCGCTCGGGAAGCTGATCCGCGCCGTCGGCAGCCACTCCGGAAGGCCCTTCGGCGCCCGCTTCTGGTAGAAGAACTCGCCCTCCACCCCGTCCGGGAACCGCTGCAGCGTGGTCGGCCGGTCCCGCAGCCCGCGCAGCACCCCGTCCGCGATCGCCAGGTAGTACTGCGCGACGTCCAGCTTCGTGAACCCGCGCTCCGGGTAGTACACCTTGTCCGGGTTCGACAGCCGGACGCTGCGCCCGGCGACATCCAGTTCCACGGCTGAGCCCATGCGTCCCACGCTAAGCGCGTGCCGTCCGGCGCGCGCCCCGGAAGGGTTGGCGCGAGGATCGGACCCATGGACCTGCCCGTGATGCCGCCGGTGCCGCCGATGCTGGCCAAGTCGGTGGCGAAGATTCCGCCCGGGATGCAGTACGAGGCCAAGTGGGACGGCTTCCGCACCGTCGTGTTCCGCGACGGGGACGAGGTCGAGCTCGGCAGCCGCACCGGCAAGCCGCTGACCAGGTACTTCCCCGAGGTGGTCGAGGCGCTGCGGCGCGAGCTGCCGCCGCGCTGCGTCCTGGACGGCGAGCTGGTGATCGCCCGCGACGGGCGGCTGCGCTTCGAGGAGCTGCTGGAGCGGATCCACCCGGCCGCCAGCCGGGTCAAGCTGCTGGCCGGGCGCACCCCCGCCTCCTTCGTCGCCTTCGACCTGCTCGCCCTCGGTGACACCTCGCTGCTGGACGAGCCGCTCTCGGTCCGCCGCCCGGCCCTGGAGACGGCCCTCGCCGACGCCGCCGACCCGGTCTTCACCGCACCCGCCTCCACCGACCGCGAGCTGGCGCAGAGCTGGTTCGCCGAGTACGAGGGCGCCGGGCTGGACGGCGTGGTCGCCAAGCCGCTGGACCAGCCCTACCGGCCGGGCGAACGGACCATGTTCAAGATCAAGCACGAGCGGACCGCCGACTGCGTGGTCGCCGGCTACCGCGAGCACAAGAGCGGCCCCGTGGTCGGCTCGCTGCTGCTCGGCATCAACGACGCCGACGGGCGCCTGCAGCACGTCGGCGTCTGCGCCGCCTTCTCGATGGCCCGCCGCCGCGAACTCGCCGAGGAGCTGGCCCCGTTGCGGATGGACGACGTCTCCGGCCACCCCTGGGGCGGCTGGGCCGACGAGGCCGCGCACGCCGACGCCCGGCTGCCCGGCGCGCAGAGCCGCTGGACCGGCGGCAAGGACCTCTCCTGGGTGGCGCTGCGCCCCGAGCGGGTGGTCGAGGTGGCGTACGACCACATGGAGGGGACGCGCTTCCGGCACACCGCGCAGTTCCGCCGGTGGCGCCCGGACCGGACGCCGGAGAGCTGCACCTACGAGCAGCTGGAGGAGCCGGTCTCCTACGACCTGTCCCGGGTGCTGGGGATCTGACCGGTAACTGAGGGTTCGTCAAATTGCTTGCTGTGTTGCATGGTTCGGCGCGGTCGTGGACTCCTGTCCCCGTCCGGGCTCCGGTTCCGCCCGGGCTCAGGCCATCGCGGGGGCGGCGGGCGAGGGGATGCTCCCCGGGACGGCCGGGAGGGTGAAGACGTTCCCCGGCGAGACGATCTCGGTGACCGCCCGGCCGAACAGCGTCGACGGCTGCGAACCCTGGAACGGAACGTCGGTGTTCAGCAGCACCACCAGCGACGCCTGCGCCGACGGCAGGTGGATCGTCAGGCTCTGGTAGCCCGGCAGCGAGCCGTTGTGCCCGACCCAGCCGTGGTTGACCATCAGCCCCAGTCCGTAGCCGACGTCCGGCACCCCGGTGGGCAGCGCCTTCAGCCGCTCGGCCTGCGTCGGCGGGGTCAGCAGCGTGCCGGTGGCCAGCACCTTCGCCCACTTCTGCAGGTCGGCCAGGTCGGAGACGGCCGCCCCCGCCGCCCACGCCCAGGACGGGTTCCAGTCGGTGGCGTCCGCGATCGCGCCGTCGGGCGTCTGGTTGGTGTAGCCGTGGGCGTGCGGCTGCGGGAAGGCCGCGTCGGTCGGGAACCGTGTCCGGTCCAGCCCGGCCGGGTCGAACACCTGCGCCTCCAGGAAGTCGTCGAGCGGCTGCCCGCTCAGCTTCTCCACCACCAGGCCGAGCAGGACGGTGTTGGTGTTGGAGTACTCGAACCGGGTGTCCGGCGCGGAGTTCGCGGGGTGCCGGAACGCGTACGCGAGCAGCTGCTCCGGCGTGAACGACCGGGTCGGGTCGCTCAGCAACGCCTGCGCGAACTCCGGGTCCGAGGTGTAGGGGAAGAGACCGCTGCGCATGTCGGCGAGCTGCCGCAGCGTGATCCCCTCCCCGCCGGGCACGCCCGGGACGTACCTGGTGACCGGGTCGTCCAGGCCGGCCTTGCCCTGATCGACCAGCCGCAGCAGGCCGGTCACCGTGAAGGTCTTGGTCTCGCTGCCGATCCGCATGTTCAGGCCGGTCACCATCGGGGTGCCGGCGATCCTGTCGGAGACGCCGAAGGCCTTGAGATAGCTGCCGTCCGGTGTGGTCAGACCGACGATCACCCCGGGGACGCCGGTCTCGGTCAGCACCCGCTGCACCGCGGTGTCCAGCCGGGCGGTGACCTCGGAGGTGAGCGGGACGACGGTGCCGCCGGACGGCGCGGCGGCCGAGGCCGAGGGTGGGGTCGAGGGCGGGGCGGAGCCGGTGGCCGAGGGGCTGAGCGCGGCCGGTACGACGGAGAGCGCCCCGGCGGCCGGCGGGTCGGAGGCCGCCCCGCCGGAGCAGCCGGCGCCGGCCAGCAGCCCGGCCAGCGCGAGCACCGCCGCGCCCGCCTGCGCGACGAAGCGCCGACGGAGGGCGGGGGACGGCCGTCGTCGGGTGTTCGTCATCGTCGAGGCGCCTCTCTACGGCGGGGCTGCGGCGAAGCGGCCCCGGTGCGGGGCTCCACGAGGCCGGGGGAGCGTTCGCCACCGTATGCGCGCCGGGACCGGCCCGCCCGCCGGCCGCCCGCCCCGCTGGACCGAACGGACGTACGCCCGCCACCACCCCGCGCCGCCCTGACGGTCCACGCGGCCCAGTAGGGTGCCGACGTGGTCCGACGTGGTTCGACGTGGTTCGACGTGGTCCGACGTGGTCCGACGTGATCCGACGTCATCGGGAGTCGACGTGTTGCGGTGCGAAGCGGTGAGCAAACGCTACGGTGCGGGCCGGTGGATCCTCCACGAGGTGGACCTGGAGGTCACCGCCGGGGACGTCCTGGCCGTCGTGGGCGGGAACGGCTCGGGCAAGTCCACCCTGCTGAGGATCCTGGCCGGACTCTCCCGCCCCACCTCCGGCCGGGTCACCGGCCGCCCCCGGGAGGTCGGCTACGTACCCGACCGCTTCACCGCCCACGACCGCCTCTCCGCGCTCTCCTACCTGACCCACATGGGCCGCATCCGCGGCCTGCCCACCGCCGGAGCCCGCGACCGGGCCGGCCGGCTGCTCGAACGGCTGGCCCTGGTCGGCGGCCGGGACGCCCCGCTGCGCACGCTCTCCAAGGGCAACGCGCAGAAGGTCGCCCTGGCCCAGGCGCTGCTGGTCCGGCCCGAGTTGCTCGTCCTCGACGAGCCGTGGTCCGGCCTGGACGCCTCCGCCCACGGCGTGCTGGGCGAGCTCATCGAGGAGGTGGCCGCCGAGGGCGGGGCCGTCGTCTTCACGGACCACCGGGAGGCGGTCACCGAGACCCGGGCCACCGGCGTCCACGTCATCGGCGAGGGCGGGCGGGTGACCGGGCGCGGCGGCCGGCCGGTGGCGGACGCGGCGGCGGTCGCCGAGATCGTCCTCCGCGTCGCCGCCGACGGCGCCGGTCCGGCGGGGCCCGACTGGGACGCGCTGCCCGGCGTCCTGTCCGCCGCCCGCCGCGGTGACGCGCTGGTGCTCAGGGTCGAGCGACGGCACTCGGACGCCGTCCTGCTGGCCGCGCTCCGGCACCGCTGGTCCGTCGACCGGCTCGCCCCGGCCGTCGGCCCCGCCCGTCCCGACGTCGGTCCCGCCGTCGACTGCCGCGCGGACCGCGTCGGCCACCGCGCCGACCGCGCCGACCACCGCGCCGATCGCGCCGACCACACCGAACCGAGGAAGGTGGCCCGGTGACCGCCCTGGTCCGCTACCTGTGCACCACCCTGCTGCTCTCCCAGCGGTACCTCGCGCCGGTTCTGCTCTTCACCGGCCTGGTCGCCGTGCTCACCAGCAGCGACAGCGGCCCGCTGACCGCCACCTACGGGGCGGCGGCCGGTGCCATGCTGGTCTGCTCCACCTGGCTCACCATCGCCCTGGTCGGCCTGGAGGACCAAGTCCACCGCTCCGTCGTGGTGGTCAACGTCGGCGACTCCCGCCGCGTCCTGCTCGGTACGGTCTGCACCGCTGTCCTCGGCTGCCTGGTGCTGACCGTGCTCGGCCTCGGCATCCCCTTCCTGGTCGGCAGCCACCGGCCGACCGGCGCCGCCCTGGTGGTCGGCGTCGAGGCCCAGCTCACCTGCGCCCTCACCGGCATCGCCGTCGGTCTGCTCTGCTCCCGGCTGGTCTTCCGCCGCCAGGGGTACGCCCTGCTGCTCGCCGTGGTGCTGCTGCCGGCCCTGATGGTGGCCAAGGGCGTGCCCCCGGTGAACCCGCTGCTCTCCCGGCTCGCCACCACCTCCCGCGCGGCGGACCTGCTGGCCCCCGCCGGCGCGCTGCTGGTGGTCGCCGCCGGAGTCCTCGCGGCCGGGGCGGCGCTCACCCAGGCGATCGCCGGCCGGAGGAGCTGACCTCTCCGGTCACCGCGCATGCTCCGGTCACCGCGCACGCTCCGGTCACCGCGCACGCGCCGTGCGCTCCGCCGAACGGGTGGCGACCGGCACGCCGCACGGGCCGCCCGCCCCTGCTCGGGCACGATCGTTTAGCCGAGCTGTGGCGGCCCTTAAGAATTCCTCGATGGACCGCACCCGCTCTCACCAGGCAGATTGCTGCGTGCCCGGTGCGAGGGAGGCGAGCGCCACCACCCCGCCGGGCTCCGCCGGCCTGCCCACACCAGGCCGCCCCCTCGCGCGTCAGGAGCCACCCCAGTGAAGGCACTCGTCAAGCAGAAGGCCGAGCCCGGACTCTGGCTGGTGGACGTCCCGAAGCCCGCCATCGGCGCGGGCGAGGTGCTGATCAAGGTCCTCCGCACCGGCATCTGCGGCACCGACCTGCACATCCGCAACTGGGACGGCTGGGCGCAGCAGACCATCAAGACGCCGCTCGTGCTCGGCCACGAGTTCGTCGGCGAGGTCGCCGAGATCGGCGCGGGCGTCACCGACATCTCCGTCGGCGACCTGGTCAGCGGCGAGGGCCACCTGGTCTGCGGCAAGTGCCGCAACTGCCTGGCCGGCCGCCGCCACCTGTGCCGCAACACCGTCGGCCTCGGCGTCGGCCGCGACGGCGCCTTCGCCGAGTACGTCGCCCTGCCCGCCTCCAACGTCTGGGTGCACCGCGTCCCGGTCGACCTCGACGTCGCCGCGATCTTCGACCCGTTCGGCAACGCCGTGCACACCGCGCTCTCCTTCCCGCTGGTCGGCGAGGACGTGCTGATCACCGGCGCCGGCCCGATCGGCATCATGGCCGCCGCCGTCGCCAAGCACGCCGGCGCGCGCAACGTGATGATCACCGACGTCTCCCCGTACCGCCTCGACCTGGCCCGCGAGATCGGCGTCACGCTCGCCCTGAACGTCGCCGAGCACACCATCGAGGAGGGCCAGCAGAAGCTGGGTCTGCGCGAGGGCTTCGACGTCGGCCTGGAGATGTCCGGCCGGCCCGAGGCACTCCAGTCGATGATCGCCAACATGACGCACGGCGGGAAGATCGCCATGCTCGGCCTGCCCGCCGAGCAGTTCCCGATCGACTGGGCCTCCGTCGTCACCTCGATGATCACCATCAAGGGCATCTACGGCCGCGAGATGTTCGAGACCTGGTACGCGATGTCCGTCCTGCTGGAGGGCGGCCTCGACCTCAGCCCCGTGATCACCGGCCGGTACGCGGCCACCGACTTCGAGGCCGCCTTCGACGACGCGGCCAGCGGCCGCTGCGGCAAGATCATCCTCGACTGGACCGCCTGAGCCTCCCCGACCCGCTGATTAGGAGCCACCGTGTTCGACAACGTGCGCGCCGACCTCGCCGCCACCCTCGACGAGATCCGCGAGGCCGGACTGTTCAAGCCCGAGCGGGTGATCGGCACCCCGCAGAGCGCCGCCGTCACCGTCACCGCCGGCGGCCGCCCCGGCGAGGTGCTCAACTTCTGCGCCAACAACTACCTCGGCCTCGCCGACCACCCCGAGGTGCTCGCCGCCGCCAAGGACGCCCTCGACCGCTGGGGCTACGGCATGGCCTCGGTCCGCTTCATCTGCGGCACCCAGGACGTGCACAAGGAGCTCGAGGACCGCCTCTCCGCGTTCCTCGGCCAGGAGGACACCATCCTCTACTCCTCCTGCTTCGACGCCAACGGCGGCGTCTTCGAGACCCTGCTGGACGAGCGCGACGCGGTCATCTCCGACGCCCTCAACCACGCGAGCATCATCGACGGCATCCGCCTCTGCAAGGCCCGCCGCCACCGCTACGCCAACCGCGACCTGGCCGACCTGGAGCAGCAGCTCAAGGAGACCCAGGACGCCCGGCGCCGGCTGATCGTCACCGACGGCGTCTTCTCGATGGACGGCTACGTCGCCCCGCTGCGCGAGATCTGCGACCTCGCCGACCGCTACGACGCCATGGTCATGGTGGACGACTCGCACGCCGTCGGCTTCGTCGGCCCGAACGGGCGCGGCACCCCCGAGCTGCATGGCGTGATGGACCGCGTCGACATCATCACCGGCACCCTCGGCAAGGCCCTCGGCGGCGCCTCCGGCGGTTACGTCGCGGCGCGCCGCGAGATCGTCGCCCTGCTGCGCCAGCGCTCGCGGCCGTACCTGTTCTCGAACTCGCTCGCCCCGGTGATCGCGGCCGCCTCGCTGAAGGTGCTCGACCTGGTCGAGCGCTCCACCGAGCTGCGCGAGAAGCTGGCCGCCAACACGGCGCTGTTCCGGTCGAAGATGGCCGAGGCCGGCTTCGAGATCCTGCCCGGCGACCACCCGATCGCCCCGGTGATGATCGGCGACGCGGCCAAGGCCGGCCGGCTCGCCGAGCTGCTGCTGGAGCGCGGCGTGTACGTGATCGGGTTCTCCTTCCCGGTCGTCCCGCACGGCCAGGCCCGGATCCGGGTGCAGCTGTCCGCCGCGCACTCCACCGAGGACGTCGAGCGCGCCGTCGCCGCGTTCGTGGACGCCCGCGCCGCGCTGGGGGAGTAGGGCCCACCCCGGGTACCCGCCTCGGGTGCTCATCTTGGGTGCTCATCTTGGGTGCCCACCCCGGGCGACCCGGCTGCCGGCCGGGCGCCCCGCTGGACCGCCCGTGGCACGTCCGCTCGGAACCGGACGTGCCACGGGCCCTCAACCGCCGTGCGGCGGAGGCCGGACCGGCCCGCCCCCGCCGCACGGCCACCAAGGCCGCCCGGTGGCTCTCCCCGCCACCGGGCCGCCGTCTCATCCCAAGACCATCTGTCCCACCCTCCCGCCCGGGAGTGGGTGTTAGGGCGGTGCCCGGTCCCCCACCCGCCCCCCGGCGTGCCGCGGGCCGGCCCCCCCCCCCCCCCCGGGGAAGACACCACACCCCCCACCACAACCCCCACCCCCACGACCCACACCCCCACCAC
>NZ_JBHXTG010000010.1:124307-162239 GCF_042677465.1 Kitasatospora sp. NPDC127111 | reverse complement strand
CAGTTGCGCTCGCGTCACGCACCACGGTCTACCGGATCAGAACCCGCCGCGAGGGTGAATCGCACAGATTGATCACGACCGAATACGCGCCCTAGGGGTGGTGAGCGTTCGACGGGTCTCCGGGGACCCAGTTGCCGTGGAGGCCGAGAGGGATCCGTACGGGAAGATGGATGCGGGCGACCGGTTCGCCTGTGAAGTCCTGGGCCGAGAGGATCACCAGATCCGCCGCGCCGCGCTCGGCGTCATGCGCGTACGCCATCACGTATCCGTCGTCCTCGGCGAGGGGCGACTCCGTGGGGACGAACACGCCCTCGCCGACGGCCCCGAAACGGCCGAACTCATGCGCCTCAGTTGTGCCGCGTACCAGGTCGTGCTTGAGCAGTGCACTGCTGAACCCCTCGTTCGGCCGCGGGTCCCCGGGGCCGGTCGGCGGTGCGTAGAGCTCGACCGCGGCCGAGTACCCGTACCGGTGGGAGCGGGCGACACAACGGGAGTCGACCCGCGGAAACTCCTGGATACGGTCGTCCAGCCGGTCTTCCCGGACATGTCCGGCGACCAGGTCGACCCGCCAGCGGTCCAGGGTGGGACGGCTGGTGCCGAAGTCCCTGATGTTGAAGCCCTCGGGGTGCCGGACGATATCGATGACCACGTCCGTGCCGTCGTCGTAGGCGTTGAGCGTGTGCCCGACCAGGCCGGGTGCGACCTCGAACCAGCGCACCTCGCCGCCCGTGCGTGGCATCACGCCCACCCGTGCCTGGTGGGATTCGTCCCAGACAAAGGGGACTCCGGTCGGCAGCTGAGCGGCGCTGAACACCACGGGCGCGTCGAAGAGGATCACATGGTGTTCGGTCAGCGCGAAGTCGTGCATGTAGGGATTACCGGGCGTATGGATCAGTGTGGTCCGCTCCACCGTGCCGGATTCGTTCATGACGATGTGCTGGACATGCTCCGAGCCGTACAGGAAGGCGAGCGAGTGCAGCTCCCGGGTGTGCGGGTCGAAGACGGAATGGGCGTTGGAGCTGTAGCCCTCGGGGGTCGCCCCCAGATCGCAGGGGCCCACCGTGTCGAGGTCGTAGCTGAGTTCGTACGGGCGAATCCCGCCCTCCAACAGGGCGAACGTGCGGCCCGCGAGCCCCGCGACCTGCACGTTCGGTGCCATGTCCAGCCGCTCGTCGACGGGAGTGCCCCGGCGTGGTTCCCCCAGCCGCTCGGCGACGGAGGATGAGCGCACCCAGCGGTTGCGGTACCACTCGGCACGGCCGTCGCGGACACGGACGCCGTGCACCATGCCGGGGCCGAGGGTCCAGATGTGGGCGGCAGGGTCCTCGACACCAAGCGGATTGGGACCGTTTCGCAGGTAGCGGCCGTTGAGGTGGGCCGGGATCCGGCCGGTGACCGGCAGGTCGAACGCGGTGACCTCCTCGGTGACCGGTGCGAAACTTCCCGACAGGTAGCGGCTGATCGTCATGACGTCCGTCCTTGTCCCTGCTGGGCGGCGAGGAAGGACCGTCCCACCGCCGTCATCAGTGTGTCGAAGCGGCGGGCTGCGGCCTCCGGCGGGAAGTGGCCCGCGATCTCCAGGCTCACCGCCCCGTGTGCCGCCGCCCACAGGATCTTTGAGATCTCGTACGCGTCTCCCGGCCCGAACACGCCGGAGTCGATGCATGCCTGAACGGCGGCCACGGAGGCGTCGAAGGCACTCTCGGCCGCACCCAAGGCCTCGGCACTCGGCTGGAACCCGGGCACCGCCTGCTCGAACATCACCCGGTAGTAGGCAGGTTCGGCCAGTGCATGTGCACGGTAGGCAGCCGCGAGGTCGTTGAGTCGAGTCAACGGGTCCTCTGTCCACGAGGTTTGCTGCTGCACCCGCCGTAGGCGGGCGAACCCCTCCCGGTAGAGCGCATCGATCAATCCTTCTTTGCCCCCGAACATGGTGTACAGGACCTTGGTCGAGGCGCCGATCCCGGTGGCGATCCGCCGCATCGTCAGCGCGGCCGGCCCCTCCGTGACCAGCAGGTCTATGGCGTGGTCAAGGATTGTGGTGCGCACGGCCGTCTGGCCTGCGCGTTGAGCTTCCTGATAAGGCGTGTTCACGGAAACAACGTAGCTCATGGGTAACGTTGTTACCCGACTTTTGATGGAGCTTGTCGGCGGCGCCGCTCGATGCCGCGCCCTTCCGGGTGGGCGATGCTGCGGGAGTCGACCGGCGGGCGGGTGGCACAGGTCCGCCTCGGCGGCGTGCCCCGGTGCGGCGTTGACTCTGCGTCGGCAGTGCGGACCCGGGAGTCGGCCCGGCCTGCGCGGTGGATCCTTCCGCGACGGGATGCGTGATGTGCGGGGGTCGGCGAGCGGACTCCGAACCGGGTCGCCGAGGCCGTCGGCGCCACGGGTTGGCCGGCCGGCACGGGCGGTCGAGAATGCGGGCCGAGCGCGTCGCGGTGGCGGGCATCCCGCCCTTCAGCGCCTTGGCGAGCAGCTACCGCAGCGGGCCAGCTATGCGGCGACGCTCGTTCTGGCCAACGGTGTGTGGCATCTCGCCGCCGGCAAATCATAGAAGCCTCGCCCTCTTCGAACGCGCTGGTCGGGGCTTTGGTGGCGTTAGGGGGCTTCCGACGTGCTTATGAAGGTCGTGGGCGGGAGCCCGTGGTCTTGATCGTCTGACTATGGCGGGCCGGAGCGACGGGGTCACGGCAGTAAATCCGCTCGCCTACCCGCGCGATCAGCGTTAGCGTCCGCGAGTGATGACAGCAGACGACGTACTGGCCATCCTCGCCGTGCTGCGGCGGGCAGAGGTGGACATCTGGATCGGTGGCGGCTGGGGAATCGACGCCCTCGTCGGCGAGCAGACCCGCCAGCACCGCGACCTGGACCTGATGCACCGAAGCGACCAGGAGCCAGAGGTGGTCGCGGCCCTCTCGCGAGCCGACTTCGCCGAGACCCTGGATTGGCGACCGGTGCGGTTCGTGGTCACCGACCCCAGTGGTCGAGAGATCGATCTGCACCCGCTGCTCTTCGCCGCCGACGGGTCCGCAGTCCAAGCCTCGACCGACGCCGAGCACCCATTTACCTATCCCGCCTCGTGCTTTGTCACGGGAACGATCCAGGGGACCTCCGTCCCCTGCCTCTCGGCCGATCAGCAGGTCTACTTCCACCAGGGCTACGAACCGGCCGACCGAGACCGTCACGACATGGCGCAGCTCCGACAGGCCTTCGGCATCGCCACCCACTTCTAATGGGTCCGTCGGGCCGTAGGGAGACTACGGCCCGTAGCCGCCAGCAGGTGAGCACTGCCCACTTCGGAGCCACCGTGCCCTGCTGGTCGGCCGGGGGCCTGACTGCTGATGGGATGGCGTGCCCACCAGGCAGGTTGGGCGTGAGCACTTGATCCATGAGAAGGCGAGCCGCGCCTTCTGCAGGCTGCGCACATAGAACGCCAAGAGAAGCTGGGGAAGACCAGTGCTGTTCATCGGCGACGACTGGGTCGAAGACCACCACGACGTGGAGTCGCAGAACGAGACGGGCCGAATTGCTGGTGAGCGCACCCATCGCCACGGCCTGCACTTGGTCACACACTCTCAAGCGGCCATACGCGCGACGGTACCAAGGCCAGTCTTCACGCCGGACGCGATCGAGATGCCCGACCCGAGTAGCAGCGCGTACGTCCCTGGGCAGTTATGGACGTTCAAGGCCAGGGTTGCCGCTGGTAGGCGTCCGCCTGAGAGGCTGGGCGATCTTGTCGCTCATGATGCCAGTGCCAGGGCTCTTCCCCGCCGTGTGGGGCCATGACCCGGCCGGCGAACGGATCGGCCTCTGCTTCACCAAGCAGATCGACGGCGCCACCTCCCATCTCGCCGTGTCCTGGGCATTCGATGGGGAGCAGGGCTACACGGTGGAGGCCCGGGCGAGCCGAAGCGGCGGTTCATGGTGTCCGTGAGCCCCGCAGCGACGACTGTGGGTTCGCCCACCAGGTTGCAAGCCCCACCTCGTGACGAACAGCCAGGACCTGGCCCGAAAGGCCGTCGACCGCTCATTCCCGCCCGGCGAACCGACCGACTGACAGCCAGAGACGGCCCACGCCGGCCTCCGCCGCCCAAGGACACCGTGACGCGGCGACCGGGCGAGTCGGTGGAGATCATCACCCAGCGCCCAGGGCGCGGCGGTGGCGGCGCCCCTCCCCGAGGCCCGCCGCTCGGAGCATCGGGCACCGGATGTGGAGCAGCTCGCCGTCCGGCACGGACGCGAGCACCTGCTCGACATCGGCCGGATCCACGCCGCCTTCTCACCGACGCCCGCGCCCGCGGCGAGGCCTGCGGCCTGTTCGACCTCCTGCCCGCCCCCGAGCTGCCCGCCGGCGAGAGCGGGGTGTACCCGCCCGCCGCCGAGCTCGCTTACACCGCAGGTACCGGCGACGAGCGGCACCGACTACGGGCCTTCATCGAACGCCGCCGCCCCGGCGTCGGCGCCGAGGAGACCGCGGCACAGCTCGCGGCCTGCGCCGCCCTGTGGGAGCAGCCGGGCCCGGACGGCCAGGGCCCGGCGCGGGAGCGGCGCTGGCGATCCTTCCCGCGGCTGCTGGTGGTCCTGGTCGGCACGGCGGCCGCCCAGGTGCGCTCGGCGGTGGCGGACCTGCGGCTGGCCGCCGAGGAGAACCCGGCCACCGCCGGGATGCTGGCCGCGGTCGCAGCCGGCGCCGCCCGGATCGAGGACCTGGTCCAGCGCGGACCCGCCGCGCCGATCCCCATCGGCTGCCTCCTTGCGTGGTCGGTCCTCGGACGATCCGGGTGCCGGCACTCTTCCCCGGGCTCGCCGGGTGTCGCCGACCCCCGGCGTTGATCAACCAGCAACGGCGCGGCGGTAGCGGGGTGGTCGGCGCGGTGATTCACGTCATGCATCCGGCGCCCCTATCCGGCCGCCCCGTTACCTTCTTCGCGGCCCTGAAACGGGGCTCCCCGGCGGGACAGTTGAGACTTCAGACGTTTCGCTCAACCGCTGGGGGCCTCGTTCGTCATGCCCTCACACCGGCAGCACAGCCGTCACCCGATAGAGGCCACTCTGAAAACGCTCACTGACCTGACCACCAGCCACTTCACCGGCGGAACTCAGCCCACGATCCAGCTGCCACGTACTCATCCTCACTCCAGGAGTGCGAGCCACAAGGTCCTGGCGTGAGGAGGATACCGTCGACCATCGACCGTAGCTTGGTGTAGTGGAGCAGCGTGCGGGTCTCCGTGCGTGGCCTGTGCCGGCTGCTGGGCCTCGGATTCGGCCCTATGTCCATAATGGCTTGCCTTGGCCCCACTTGTACGGGTTCGGCTGGCCCCACCTGAGTTCCGGGTTCTTTGGGCCCCACCCGCGCCCATAGTTCCGACATGACGTCAGATGGCGCAGTGGCGCCTTCGGTCCTGTTGGCGGCGCAAACCCGCGTGCGGCTGGACGGGTGTAGTTCGACGCCTGACTCCGGTGGCCTCCACCCGATTCGGTGCGCCTCCGGGTTGCATGGGCCTGCGCCTCGGCGCGGGGCGTGCCGGCGTCCTTCACGGCCCCGGACCCGACGAATGAAAGAGCACGATGGCAGAGCACGACC
This sequence comes from Kitasatospora sp. NPDC127111, assembly GCF_042677465.1. Lineage (NCBI taxonomy): Bacteria > Bacillati > Actinomycetota > Actinomycetes > Kitasatosporales > Streptomycetaceae > Kitasatospora > Kitasatospora sp. NPDC127111. Next base: position 156,655 of record NZ_JBHXTG010000010.1, on the reverse strand, counting down.
CTCGTAACCGCACTGGTCGCGGCCCTCTACTTCGCGGGCTCGCCGCAGCCGTGCTCGCAGTCGGCATGCTGGCGGCCTCAGCGGGACCCGGATACGGGACCGGCGCGGCCGCTCTGGCGCCCGGCACTCAGTTCACGCCGCTGACGGCGGCAGTGATGACCGAACCGACGCCGTTCGACGCCACGGACGGCAAGACGCACCTCTCGTACGAACTGCTCACCACGAGCGCACTGTCCAGCAGCACGCCGGTGCGGCTTGACCGTGTCGACGTCAAAGACGCCAGCACCCAACAGATCATCGGCTCGCTGAGCGGGCAGGCGCTGGCCGAGGCTGCCAATCCGGTGGGCGATCCCCTGCCCGGTGCGGACGGGTACACCCCGCCGGCCCCGGCGCCGACGCCGACCGTCATCCAGGGCTCCCAGCAGTGGATCATCTGGCTCGACCTGACCCTCGACCACGGCCGGGCGGCGCCCGAGGTCCTCGAACACCATCTCTCGGGTGCCATCCTGACCGCCTCCGGCCCCTCCGCGTTCGAGGAGACAGTGCAGGCCACCCCGACCGCCCGCACCGCGCCCTTGAACCTGAACCCGCCGGTCCTCCCCGGCACCTGGTACGCCAGCGAGTCGTGCTGCGGCAACACCCACCACCGGCGCGGCCTCGCCCCGATCAACGGCCGCTTCGGCGTGCCGCAGCGCTTCGCGATCGACTGGTACCGGGTCGGCGAGCAAGGGCAGGCCTGGGAAGGCGATCCCGCCCAGCTCACCAGCTACCTGAGCTACCGTCAGCCGGTCGCGGCCGCGGCCCGCGGCCGCGTGGTGGAGGTCCAGGACGGAATCCCGGACAACCCGCCGCCCCACACGCCGCCCATCCCGCCGATCGAGGACACCGTCGGCAACCACATCACCCTGGAAGTCGCGCCGGGCCGCTACCTGCTCTACGGCCACCTGCAACCCGGCTCGCTCAACGTCCGGGAGGGCGACTGCGTCGAACCCGGCCAGGTCCTCGCGCTGATCGGCAACAGCGGCAACTCCACCACCCCGCACCTGCACTTCCAGGTGATGACCACGGCCGAGTTCTTCCCGACCGACAGCCCGCCGTTCACCTTCCAGCAGTTCCGCGTCCTCGGACAGGTCGAACCCCGGATCTGGGACGACAACTTGGGCCTGCAACCGACCGGCGTCCTGCCGATCACGCCCTCACCGTACGAGGGCCCTCACCGTGCGCAGTATCCGCTCGACCGCGAGGTGCTGGAGTTCTGACCCGACTCCGGCACGTCCCCCGGGCGGGCACCGACAACACGGCGCCCGCCCGGACGCATCCTGTCGGGACGCATCGGGGCGGGCGCCGCACACCACACGCTATCGGCCACCGCGCGCGTTTCGTCACACCCACCACTCCGTTGCACGGCAGCCCGTGAAACCTCACCCGATGGAGGAGGTGGGGCCAGCCGAACCCGGAACCGAACCGCTTTCCGGCCGGTGTCGTCTCCCGGGGATGTCCCCAGTACGTGCGACGTGGTCCAGCACCTCCCCCAGTGCCTGCTCCGCGCTGCCGGGCCGGGTCTGGCCGGCCCGCCACGCCTCCAGTACCCGGGTGTTGGCCTCGATCCGCAGAAGCGCGGCCCGGAGCTCTGGATCAGGGGGCGATCAGCGTGCGGACCGCGTCGCTGACCTCGGGCAGTTCCGTGGGCAAGGCCCACTGGTGGGCGTCGTGCTCGGTGAGGACGACCGGCTCGGTCTTCTCCACGGTGACCGCGAAGTTGAACTGGCGGGTGGTTCCGCCGCGGCTGTTCTGGTAGTCGAAGTGGCCGATGTATCCGGTGACCTGGTCGATGGTCAGGCCGGTCTCTTCGGCGGTCTCCCGGTGCAGGGCGTCGAGGATGCTCTCGCCGGTCTCGACCGTTCCGGAGGGGATCTCCCAGAGGCCGCCCATGTAGTCGTCCGGGTTGCGCCGGACGAACAGGATGCGGCCGTCGTGGTTGATGACGGCGGCGGCGACGAAGCCGCTGATGCCGGCGGCTTCGGCGTCGGCGGCCAGGTCGGCCACGAACGCGGAGGAGGTGACGGTCACAGCAGCTCCTTGTGGTGATCGCTGATCTTGATGGCCGCGCGGACGTACTGCTCGGCCAGTTCGAGATCCTGCTCACGATGCCAGACCGGGAGCTTGATCGTGTGCGCGTGGACGTGCTCGGCAACGGGGAAGTCCCCGGCCTGGTACCGGCGGTGGGAGTGTGGGTGGCCGGGGAAGAGCGAGGCGGGGTGCTGGTAGAGCGGCAGCTGGTTCATCGGGCAACAGGTGGAGCCGGGCCGGTCGAACTCGGTGGCGCCCTCGGCGATCAACGCCTGGTGGAACTTCTCGATCGGCAGGCCAAGGGCCAGCTGAAAGTGTCCGGCTCGGCGGTGACGCGCCGCCGGTGCCCCACGGGCAGGACCGCGTGCTCGCGTCCGGGGTGAGGGTCCGGGTGTTCGTGCCAGACCACGTCGACGGCGTGTATTTGCACGTCCAGGGTGGCGGCCGGGCGTTCGGCTCGGCGGACGGGCAGGACGAGAAGCTCTGGACGCTGGCCACGGACGCCCGACTGGCCGTGGTGAGTGTGGACTACCGCTTCGCCCCGGAGCACCCGTGGCCGGAGGGAGGTCCGGCCACGGCGGGGCGTACGGATCAGGCGCCCGTTGCCACGGCGGTCAGCCAGGCGTTCCAGTCGCTCTCGTAGTTCAGCGAGGTGAGGAGGGAACGCGCGGCGGCCCAGTTCCCGGTGCGATAGTGGCCGAGCACGGCGGCGACGTCCGCCGGGTGCCTCTCGACCATGTAGCGGGCGGCGAGGTAGCCCCAGTGGTAGGTGCGGTTGACGTCGCTGTTGTCGTAGGTGGTGTCGAACAGCGTGCGCAGGGCGTAGGCGTGCTTGCCGGCCTCGGCTATCGCGTTGGTGTAGGTGACGCCGCGGTAGGAGTAGGACACGTACTCCGCGATGCCCTCGCCCCACCACACCGTGGGGGTGGTCTGGCTGGCGTTGAAGTCGCCGTACAGGTCGAAGCGGCCGTCGAGGTAGTGGGTGTACTCGTGGTTGAGGTTCCAGATCTGCCAGCTGGGGCTCACGTCGGTGCGCTCGTAGCAGATGAACCGGGGCTGGTTGCCCGTCTTCGCCGGGTCCCCCTCCAGGTACATGCCGCCGTTGTTGGTGTCGATGCCGTAGATCTTCCCGGCGTAGGCCTTGTAGTCGGCGCTCGAATTGAAGACGTCGACCTCCAGGGTGGTGTTGTAGTCGTTCGCGACCGGACCCGGGTCCTTGACCACGCCGTGGAAGTAGGCGTCCTGGTTGGCCAGGCTGGTGCACGTCGCCGTCAGCTGGTCGGCGGTCATCTCCTGCGCCCGGATCCGCAGCGACGGGCTGCAGGTGTGGACGATCGGCAGGATGCGCGACTCCAGCCCGCCGCCGGCGAGGGCCGCACCGGGACTCTTGGCGTTGCCGTGGGCCGGCCGCTGTCCCGGGTCCGCGAGGACCCGATCCGGCGTGGGGGAGGCCGGGGAGACCGGGGCGGCTTGGGCGGCTTGCGCGGCCTGGAGGGGGGTGGCCGCGAGGGCTGCGATCAGCAGCGTGGTGGCGATGGCACGCACGGTGCACTCCTGGGGGTGGGGGCGGATGTCCCGTCAACCACGGGACTGCGTGGTAAAATGGCACACGTCACATTGCCTTTCAAGAGCCCGCACAGGACGAATTGACGATCCGCTGCCCGCACACCCCGCAGCGCAGTACCGCGGCCCCTGCCGGGTGGCAGGGGCCCGCGGCGAACTGCGGAGGGGCGGCCAGGAGCGGCCACCGACCGGCCCTCGGCGGACAGCCCTGTCAGACACCGCCCATGTCATCGTCCGCCGGTGGTCCGGCGGCCCGGCCTCACTTCAGGTGGCGGGCGAAGAACCGGGCCCCGGCGTCGAGTTCGAACTGCGGGACGCCGGTGTGCCCGCCCATGTTGGCGTGCAGCGTCTTCTCCCGGGAGCCGAAGGCGTCGAACAGGTCCAGGGCCGCCTGCCGGTCGTTCCCCTCGTCGTCCCACTGCAGCAGCACCTGCAGCGGAATGGTGACCTCGCGGGCTTCCTCGAACATGGCGGGGGGCACGAGGCTCCCGGCGAAGAGACCGGCGGCCGCGATGCGCGGCTCGACCGTCGCCAGCCGGACGCCGATGGAGATGATGCCCCCCTCGTACCCGACCGGGCCGCCGATCTCGGGCAGCGCGAGGAGGGCGTCCAGGGTGGTCCGCCATTCCGGGACGGCCCTCTCGACGAGCGGGAGGACGAGGGCGTCGACCAGCTCGCCGCCGACCGGCTCACCGGCTTCCATCACCCGGCGCAGTTCGGCGCGGGCCTGGTCGAGGACAGCCAGACCGGGCCGGTCACCGCCCCCGGGGAGCTCGATAGTGGCGGCAGCGAAGCCGTACTCCGTCGCGTAGTACCGGGCCCGCCCGGCCAGCCGGGGGTACATCTTGCTCAGTCCGAGCGGCGGCGGGCTGATCAGGATCAGCGGCGCCGGTGCGGACGCGGCCGCGGGCGTCCACAGGATGCCGGGGATCTCGCCAAGGATGAATCCACGCTCGATGACACCGTCGTCGAAGCGCTGCTCAGAGGTGAATTTCACGGTCGTGCCTTTCGGGAGTGCTCATCAAACGGCGCTCCCGGACGACCTATCGCCCGACCGTGACCCCGGAGGGGAGCACCCATGTCGATACTGCGTTCACGGGTACCACCTCCTCGTTCTCTCGCACGGCCTCCGGAAAGCTAGCAGTGATCTTGGTGATCCGCCAAACGGTTTTCCGCACGGGCCCCCTGCGCCGGCGTCAGCCGAACCCCCGCTGCCGCCGCCGCATCGACGGTGAAGACCGCCGTGGCCGGACCGGACCGTACGGCGCGCTCGCAGATGCGGGGCGGGGAAACCAGATCCTCTCCAGATCGTGGCGCCGGACGCCCTCCTGATGGCGCGTGCGGTCCCCCGTGGCACGAGGGTCCCCCGGGTGGCGTACGCGTGTTCAGCTGCCAGCCGGCATGGCCTGTGCGGGTGCCGCGGTCCTCGCACTGTTCCATCAGCCGTTCGAGGTGTCCGATCCGGGCCGGGCCGAGGCAGTTCCGGCGGGCGCTGCCCATCGTCGGTCCGTGCTTCGTCAAAGCAAGCCGCCAGTCGGAAGAAGAAGGGCCGCGGGGGCGGCCGGCCGTGACTGAGCGCTTCAGTTGGCGGGTCGCGTCAACCGGGCCGCGCGGTAGCCGGCTGTACAGGGCCCGGGAAGAAGCCTGCTTCGCGAGCAATGGCGCTCAAACACTTGACCGTTGGGTGCGGGCGGTGCGACCGTCCACAGGTGATCAACACTGCGGGGGAATCGATTTCGGTCCGACCCGACGACCGCGCCGCGTCCGTTCTGCGCTTCGCGGTGGAACTGGTCGCATGGGTGGCGACGCCCTGGGTGCTGGCCGGCCACTCCTGGCTGCTTGCCGCCCTGTCCGTGATACTCCTGGTCGGCCTCCCCACGTGCTTCTCGACTCCAGGTGACAAAGCGCAGGTGATCATCGCGGTACCGGGCTGGGTCACGATCCTTCTGGTGCTGCTCCAACTCGCCGCGGCCGTAGCTTCCTCATGGCTGGCCTGGCCCGTGTGGGCGGCAGGCCCCGTAACCCTGCTGGCCGCCGCGACTCTGGTCACGGAGCGCCGACGCTGGCGATGGCTGGCCTCCCGCGAAGCAGCTCGTCACCCAGGGCACGCATCCGCCAACTGAAGCGCTCGGTCAAAGGCCCTGTGACTGAGCATTTCAGTCGGCGAGTTGAGCACCGCCCGGCAGGATCTGTCGCATGACACGCGACGACCTCGCCGAGATGCTCGCCGACCAGACGCCGGCCTGCGGCCCCGCACGCGGCGCCCTGCTCTCCGGAGGCACCTTCACGGTCTGGGACAGCCTGATCCCCGCCAACCGGCATGTCGGCGTCTACCGGCGCCGCCTCCGAACCACTCAGAGGCGCGGGGTAGCGACGCTCGGCCTCACCGAGACCGTTGGGATCCTCGAACGAGCAGGAGACGAACCCTTGCGCATCGGCCTGATCCAGACAGCGGACCAAGCCTGGGGGTTCATGCTCTTCTTCAACGCCGCGGCCACGACGGTGCTGGCATGCGCCCGAGGTGGCCGCGTCCGGCCCGAGGACGACTGACAGCGAGCCGAACGCTCAACCGGCCACCTCAACCCCTCACTGGCCGACTGAATCCTGGTCGCCGGCACCCCGGTCCTGGGCGTCAAAGCCGCCCTGAAGGTCCTCGCCGCAGTCCCCGGCGTCCTACCCGGCGCAAGTTCGGGCACCACCTACCCCTCACCGAGCGCCAGGCCCTCATGGCACCGGACCAACGTCGACGGGCCCCCGGGTGTGCTGCTCACACCAGGAACCGCCGCCCCTGGCGTTCTCGGGACGTTGCGCACCCTACCCGCCGCCACCAACAGGACAGCCCCGCAGGGCCGCTGCAACGTCTTCAGGCGCCCTTCGGACGTCGGGGTACAGCACGGATTCGGCGACAGGAACACGATCGCGGGTCTCAACCTCACCGCCAACAGCGGCACCGAGGAGCGCCTGGAGGTGCTGCGCCAGCTCCTCGAGTCGAAGAACGCCCTGCTGCGCCGGCCCGGTCTGGACGGAGGCGCAGCAGGGAACACGCTGGGGCGGCTGACGCGCGAGCTGCCGGCGTCGACCGCGGAGTGGCTGCTCAGCACCGCGCCGTCCGGCGGGGGTGTCGGTGAGCGGCTTCCCGGAGGAAGTGGTGGAGCAGAGCCGGGGCAGCGGTGTCCCGGCGCCGCGCCGGGAGGTCGGCGCGCGGCAGGCGGACGGTGTCGAGCGGTTGCGCGTGCGGCGGCTCGCGCAGGCCGCGGGGACGCCGGCGACGATGCTGTACGCCAGGTGGGACGTCCCTGGCAGCCCCCGGCAGCAGTCGGCGCTCAACGAGCCAGGACCGCCGCCGCCTCTTCGGCTCCGATGCGATTGGCGTCGGTAGGAACGTCGGAACGAAAACCGGCGCTGGGGGCGGCTCCCGGCGGGCCGGCGTATCCCGTAGCTGGGCGCGGAAGGCCCGGCGCGTAGGAGGGTCCTGTGCCAGGCCCTTTCTGCCCTGCCAGGTCGGTTCAGAGCTTGCTCAGCGCCGCCTTGATGAAGTCCGCCGTGCGGCGCGGCTGGGCGATGAAGGCCACATGGGAGCCGTCGACCTCCTCAGTGGTCGCGCCCATCCGCTCGGCCATGAAGCGCTGTGCCTGAGGGGAGAGGGCGTTGTCGTGCCGGGCGATCTGGTACCAGGACGGGACGGTCTTCCAACCGGCCCCGGTGGCCTCTTCGGCGAACGCCGCCGCCGCGATCGGCCGTTGGGCGAGGCTCATGGCCAGGGCCGTCTCGGCGGGAAGGTCGGCGCACATCGACTCGTGGAAGCCGTCCGCGTCGATGTACAGGTCCGGGCCGCCCGCGGCGCCGTGCGCCTCGTAGGAGGTCGGCCGTATGGTCTCGGCCAGCATCGAGGGCGGGAAGGGGGCACCGAGGCCGGCGCAGCTTTCGCCCTCGTCGAGGCCGAACGCGGCGAGGTAGACCAGACCCGCGACGTTGTCGAGGCCGGCGGAGGCCTGCGTGATCACGGCACCGCCGTAGGAGTGCCCCACCAGCAGGACGGGGCCGTCGCAGCCACCGGCGACCGCGCGGACCACGGCCGCGTCGCCGGCCAGACCCCGCAGCGGGTTCGGCGGCGCGACGACGCGGTGCCCGGCGGCCGTCAGCTCGCGGATCACGCCCGTGAACCCGGAGGCGTCGGCAAAGGCTCCGTGCACCAGAACGACCACGGGCGCGCTCGACTCGGTCGGCTGGACGGGTTCGGACATGGGTTGGACTCCTTGTGTGCGGTAGCCGTAGATCGCTACTGGTGTGACTGGGGTGGCTGAGGTGACGGCGCAGCCGCCGCGGGAAACGATGGTCGCCGGTGAGTCTTCGTGTCGCGCCGGGTAAGCCCCGCGCCCGGCCGTCAGGCTTCGGGCGGGGACGGCGCGGCAGGGTCTCACCAGGGAATCGGCCCGTCCGCGGCCAGGAAGGCGCCCGTCGGGCCGTCCGCGCCCACGGTCGCCAGGTCGACCGCGACGGCCGCGCCCTCCCGGGCCGTGCGTACCCCGGTGCGGCGGTTGAGGTCGGTCGCGCAGTAGCCGGGACTCACCGCGTTGACCAGGATCCCTTCGGCGCGCAGTTCGTTGGCGTAGAGCACGGTGACCGCGTTCAGCGCGCTCTTGGAGGTGCAATACGGGAGGAGGACCGAGTAGTAGGCGGACCACGGGCTGCCCGGGTCGGCCAGGTGGGTGAGGGAGCCGAGTTCGCTCGACATGTTGACGATGCGTGCCGCGGCGGAGCGGCGCAGCAGGGGGAGCATGGCGTGGGTCACCGCGATGACGCCGAACACGTTGGTCTCGTAGACCTGGCGGACGGTGGCGGCGGGGGTGTCGCTCGGCTGCTGCGCTCCGGCGGCGATCGCGGCGTTGTTGACGAGGATGTCGAGGCGGCCGAACGTGGCGTCGATGTGCTTGGCGGCGGCCTGGACCGACATCTCGTCGGTGACGTCCAGCGGTACGAACCGTACGTCGGCGCCGTCGGTGCGCAGCTCCTCGGCCGCCGCCTCGCCGCGCTCGGCGTCGCGGGCGCCGATCAGCACGGTGATGCCGAGGGCGGCGAGCCTACGCGCCGTTTCCTTGCCGATGCCCTTGTTGGCGCCGGTGATCAGAGCGGTCTTCTGCGAAGTCGTCATGGCACCCAGCCTCCCCTCACCCACGGGCGGCGGGGAAAGACCGGACGAGTGTGAATCTATAGTCCACGGATATGAATGAGCTGGAGGTGCGCGAGCTGAGGTACTTCATCGCCGTCGCCGAGGAACTGAACTTCAGCCGGGCCGCGCAACGCCCGAGCATGGCGCAGCCTCGCCGGCGGGCGGCGGCGAGGCCGGCGGCCACGGCCCCGCTGTCCAAGGCGATCGCTCAGACGGAGTCCCGGCTCGGCGTACGCCTGCTGGAGCGCACACCCGGCAGATGAGGCTGACCACCGCCGGTCAAGTGCTGCTCGACGTGGGTCGCGCTGGCGCGGTGACCGCCTTGGCCCTCGCCATGCCGGCCACCGCGCTGACCTGGTTCGAGCGGGAGCTGCCGGTCCTCGCCCAGGTGATGGACGACGCGGTCGACGCGCCGCCGCCGGGTCCCGCCGGTGAGTCGCGGTCCCGACCAGCGCACCGGCCGGGTCATGTCCATGCCCGATATGACCGCTCTTCCTGCCAAACGCGGCGATCATCGTCTCCTGGGCAAGGTCGGCCGCAAGTTGTCGCGGGGCGCCCTGATGCATCAGGAAGCCCATCAGCGTGGACATGAGGCTGCGGTAGAAGGGGGCGAACTCCTCCGGTGTGGGAGTCCCGGCGTCGGTCGGCACCTTCGGACCGCTGATACCGGGCGGTGCCGACAGCGGTGGCGAGGCCTCCGCTTCCAACGGATCTTTGTCGCCCACCCGTTCCGTCCCCCTGGGCGCCGTGACTGCTGTGGGATCGTCAGGTTGACGCTGCTGCCGTCGCTGCGGACCTCGTGGAAACGGCTGCCGTTCGGCAGGGACCGGGCGAGCGTCTCGAGGGCGAAACTCACCGGCCCCGAGACGATCTTCCCAGCCCGGCTCGACATGGATGCCCATGCGCCTCCAGATCCAATGACCCCCGCTGGCGGCGGGCGCCAAACCGCCCGCCTCATCCATACTGGAGAGAGCAGGCGACGCGCCCGTGCGGCGGGCAACCGGTGCACTGCGTCGTCCATCGAAACACGACGCCCTCCGAGGCTCCGGACCCAGTGAGTCAAGACTGGTACGGCTCTCAGTAACAGTGCGCGACCACCTTCCCGAGGGGATTCGATCAATGACTGACGTCTTCTTCGCCGATCCTCAGAATCCAATCGTTCCGAGCTCGGCGATCCTCAGTGAATCCGATTCGTTCCAGGTTCAGTGGAGTGCGGTCAACCGTAGCGATGTAGACGTCGAGGCTTTTACGGACCGACTCGTGATCACGAGCATTCCGGAGGGATGCCCCGGCAGTGACGACGCGGATCACCCCGTGGTCTTCGACGAGACCTTCGACGAACCGGCGCTGGCCCCAGGCGATACCGGTCCCCTACAAAAGCCGACCGTGGGACCCTTCGTCGCAGGTTCCTACCGGTTGACGGTGACACTCGCCAACGACACCGGTGCCGGCGACGAAACGTTCAACTGCATCACCATCGACCCCGCGAACTGAAGAGGTCCCGATAGTCGGAGAGAACCTCACGGGATCGCGGAGGCGGCGCAGCGGCCCGCCTCTCCAGGAAACATCCCTTTCGGCCGGGATGCTGGCTGGGAATCATCCTCAGGACGGGGGTGGACCCCATGGCCCCCTTCTCACGAAACGTGGTGCGGTCGCAGGATCTGTTGGCCGTCCGGTTCGAGCTGGTCAATCTCACCTTGCAGACCGACGGACCATCGGCGGGCTGGCTCGTGCGAGAGCAGGCCGGTCAGGACGCCTTCGTCATCGTCCACTTCCCGCCGCAGCACGCCGCCGAGCCGGTGCTCCCGGGCGGGGCGGCGCTGTCCGTGCCGCAGCCCGGGCAACTGTCCGGTCCCAGCAGGCTCGCCTTCCGGCTGCCGCCGGGGACCGACCGGCTTCCGTTCACGCTGGAGGCACTGCTCGACTGGGGGGCCCTGGAACCCAGCCTGCCTCCCGCGGCCCGGCAGCCGAGAGGTGCCGTCGTCGCCGTCGACCCAGATTCCGCCGACCGAAGTGGCGCCGCCCCACAGGCGACCGAGACCGCGCTGGAGCTCCCGTACCACCTGGTGCTCTCGCCCCATCCCGGCGGTGGCTGGGCCCACCCCGTCGAGCCGGTCACCCACGCGGGGCGCACCGAGTTGTGGCACACCCGCCTGGGGGTGCGGGCGCTCGATGCCGACGGCCGTCCGGTCGTCGACGAGGAGCTGGTGGAGGACCGTTATGTGCGGGCGGTGTTTTCGCCGGGCCCGGCCGGCACGTTACCGGACCTGGCGGCCGCCCTGCGGCCGACGCCCGCCCAGCGCCGGACAATCGTCGCGCTCTCGGCGGCCGCTCCCCTCGAGATTGACCAGCTGATGCTCTCCGCGCGGGGCGGCTGGCTCCGGGCGCACGGGCAGTGGTCGGACCCCTCACTCAGCGCGTGGCACCACGTGACGACCCTGGGACGGGACCAGTTCGCGCGCATCACGCAGGAGGGAGTGCTCTTCCCGTTCAAACACCGCGCCGCCTGGATCGACGTCACCGACCGCACGATCGAGGAGAACGCCGGCAGACCGGTGGCGGTCTTGCGGGAGCACCGGTTCCTCCTGGTCCGCGAACCGGTGAAGCACTACGCCGATGACGACTACGACCACCACGGCAGGGAGATGCCGTTCACGGACGTGCGCATCGCAACCCTGTTCACTCCGGCGAGCCCGCGGGTGCTTCCCGACATCGACCGGCGCAGCGACTCCCCCGACGGCGCGGACCCGCCCTTCTGGATCATGAATGCCACACCGCCGGGAACCGTCCCGTTCCACCTTATCGGGACCGACCGGGCGGGCACCGACACCGACTTCCACGCAGCCCTGGTCTTCGTCCCCCTCGCCCTCGCCGACGACCCAGGCACCCTGGCCGAGATCCGGGCCCGCTACCGCCGCGGTGACCCCACGGAGCCGTCCGTCCAGCGACGCGTCGACGTCGGGGGCGCGCCGGTGGCGTTCGCGCCGCCGGTCGACCCGGCCCGGCCCGGCGATACCACCCTGACCACCGACGCACTGACCTTCGACGTGGTCATCGGCCACGGCCCGTTGCCGTTCCTGCCGGTGCTCGAATCGGCGCGGGTGCGACTCCCGGCGGTCGACCGGCTGCTGGGCACCGCCAATCCGGCGACCGTCGTGCCGTCGCCGACGTACCTGGCAGACACCGACGGCAACCCCGCCCACCTGTTCGCCGAACTCACGGCGCCGCTGGAGGTGCAGCTGCCCGCCGAGCGCGGCGCCGTGCTGGCGAGGCCGAACATGGCCGTGAAGGGCCTGTCGTCGACACTCGGGCCAGTCGCCGGGGATCTGGAGGCACTCGCGGCGGGGCGATTCGACCCCGCCGCGTTCTTCACCGGCACTGCGAAACTCATGGGCGCCGTACCGCTGGCCCAGCTGATCTCCGGCGTCTTCGAACCACGGCAGTTCCCGCAGATGTTCAGCCGCACCACCGCCACGTCGGTGGTGACGACGTTGGACTGGGAACCGAAGGTGGAGAGCACGAGCGCGCTGCTGCGCCCGTCGGACGGCGGCGCGCCCATCTCCCTGTCGTTGCATGCCCGGATCGAGCAGTCACTGGGGCCGGACCCCGACCCACCCCGGACCTCGGTGCGCACGACGCTACGCGACTTCACCGTCGGCTTCCCGGGCGTCCTGGAGGTCCGTTTCGATGCCCTGACGTTCCGCTCGGAGAATGGCGCCAAGCCCGGCGTCAGCGTGGAGCTGCCGGACCACGCCGTGCGCCTGTTCTCGGACCTCTCCTTCTTCTCCGCCCTGGCCGACCTCATCGGCGGCAGCGGCTCGGCCTACGCACCCACCGTCGACGTGGGCCCCGCGGGCGTCCGGGCCTCCTACTCCCTGCCGCTGCCACCCGTTCCTCTCGGCGTCTTCCTGCTGGAGAACGTGAGACTGGGCATCAGCCTGAACCTCCCCTTCCTCGACGACCGGCCGAGCCTGCGCTTCGCCTTCGGCGACCGCAATGACGAGTTCCTGGTCACCGTCGAAGGCCTGGGCGGCGGAGGCTTCTTCGCCCTGGCCCTGGGGCTGGACGGCATCGAGACCGTAGAGGCCAGCCTGGAGGTCGGTGCCGCCGTCGGCCTGGATTTCGGGGTGGCCAGCGGCAACGTCGCGATGATGATCGGCGTCTACGCCCGTTACGACGCTCTCCCGGTCGGCAGGGCCTCGGTGACGGGCTACCAGCGACAGAGCGGCGAGGTCGAGGTCCTCGGCCTGGTCAGTGCCTCGATCGACTTCTACCTCGGCCTGACCTACGCGACGCACCCGGACCGGCTGGAGGGCACGGCAACCCTCACGATCAAGGTCGATCTCACGCTGTTCAGCGAGTCGGTGGAACTCACGGTCCGGCGTGTCCTCGTCGGCGGCGCCGACCCGGCGGGCGACCCGGACTTCGGCGACGTGACCACCGAAGAGGACTGGCGGACGTACGCCGACGCGTTCGCCTGAGGAGGTACACCGTGCCCGAACGCGTGATGTGGACAGCGGTCCCCCACGGCGTCGTCGGCGAGGACGGCGACCGTCGGCTGCGCCTGTCGGTGGTGGCCTCACCCCGGTTGACCACCACGGACGGAACGTCCGGCGTGCTCGGCGCGTTCCACGACCTCGGCGGTACGGGAGAGCAGAACTGGCCCTCCCGGCTGGCGACGACCACGTTCGCGCTGGAGCTCGACGACACGGTCGTGGCCGACGGGCTGAAGGCCCTCGGCCAGCTCCAACCCACCTTGTGGGACGCCCTGTTCGCGCCGGAGACGCCCGTGCGCTCCACCCCGGGCTTCCACGACTACGCCGGTCACCGGCTGATCTCCTACCCGGCCAGGGCCCTGCAGGAGCAGGTCCGGCGGCTCTACACGACTGTCGCTCTCGACGCGCTCGCCGGGCCTCCGCCCCTCACCGACAACGGAGCGAACGGGCTGCTGCCGGTCTTGGTCGCCTGCGGCTTCTCGCCCCCGCCACCGCAGGCGCCGGAGCCACCCGGGCGGGAACCGCACATCGCCCTGCGCTCAGCCGAACCGGATCCGAACGCGCCGACGGCGGCAGCGCCGACGCCCGCCTCACCAACCGATTCCGTCGCCGCGTTCCAGGAATTCCACGACCGGCCGGCCCGCCCGAACGCCCCTCTGCCGCCGGCGGACCAGTTGTCCGGGCTGCTGGACTTCCACCAGTGCGTGGCCTGCCTGGGCGACTACCCGGCCCTGATGCGCCGGTTGGGCCTGATCGTCGACCTCGAACTCCCGGCCGCCGGAATCCCCACCGCGTCCACCGCTCGCCGACTGCGCGTCCTGCCCCGCCGGCCGGCCGCCGACCCGACCGACCCGACGGTGGACGTCTCGCCGACCACCAGCGCGGTCTGGGACGGCGACGACTTCGTCACCGCCCCCGACCCCACCGCCCCGGGTATCCCCAACGGCCTGCTGGACCTGAACGGGCCTGACTTCGATCTGATCGACGTCGAGGTGGACGGTGCCGTCCACAAGCTCGTCAACCTCACGCTGAACCTGCAAGCATCACTCTCCCGGACAGCCGCCGACCGCCCCTACACCGCAGCTCTGCCCACGCTGCGTTCGGCAGGCTTCTCACTGGTCCGGGACGGCCGGGCGCACGCGCTCGCCGCACGGCTGGCCGACCAGAGCCGCGATCGGACGACGCTCGACGGGGACAGCCCGCAGGACGTCCTCCTCGGCGCCGAACAGCTGGTCCGCGGCTACCGAGTCGACGTGTGGGACTCCCGGTCGCAGGCCTGGCACTCGCTGTGCGCCCGTTCCGGGACCTACCGCTTCGAGCGGACGGGCACCGTCCTCACGATCGACGACGAGGGCTTCGTCCAGTTGTCCGCCGCGGGCGTGCCTGCCCAGCCGGAGCACCCCGCGGTGCCGGCCGTGCTCTACCTGCCCGAGTCGCTGCTGCGCTGGGCCGGTTGGAGCCTGGTGGCGCCGCGGCCCGGCCTCGCCCTGGCCACCGGCAACGACCCGACGGTGGCCCCGGTCCGGCCGACGAACGCCGCGGTCAACGCGCTGCAGCTGCGGACCTCCTTCGTGGCCGCCGCTCGTTCGCTGCCCTCGCTGCGCTTCGGCGTCGGCTACCGGCTGCGGGCACGCGTGGTCGACCTGGCCGGCAACAGCCGGACCCTGGCCGAGGCCGACGACCTCCCGGCGCTGCCCACGACGGCGCCCGGACGGGTGTACCTGCGCTACGAACCCGTACCTTCCCCCGTCGTCGTGCCGCGCGCCACGCTGTCACCGGACACCGATCCTGGCGCGTCACCGGACCGGCTCGTCATCCGCAGCGCCAACACCGACAGCGCCCAAGACGCCGTCATGAGCACCGGCATCACCGATCGTCACCTCGCCCCGCCCCGGACCACCGTGGCACTGGCCGAGGCCCACGGAGCGTTCGACGGCCCCGACGGCCGCGTGCGCGGCGATCCGGACACGTACCAGATGATCGTGACCGGGGACGGCGCCCACCTGGACCACGACGGGATGGTCCCGGTGGCACCGGCCGAACAGCTGGTGCTGCCCTACCTGCCGGACGTCATCGCCCGGGGAGCCGCACTGCGCGGCCTGCCGGGCACGCCCGACGACACGGTCGGCACCGTCGACGACACCGGCCACCTACGCTACCGACCGACGGACTTCACGCCGGACGACGACCACCGCGCCTCAGCCACCCTGATCGGCTTCGGGCAGGCCGCGGACTGGCCGCACGTACAGCCGTTCCGGCTGGTGCTACGCGAAGGGACGCGGCCCCCCGACTGGGACGCGCAGCGGCGGACCCTCACCGTCTCGCTGCCCAAGGGCGAGGTGGCGCAGGTCGCACTCAGCTCCTGGCTGGATCCCGCCGATCTCGTCCTCCTCGGCGTCTGGGACTGGATGCGCCGACAGGTCGACGACACCGCGCAGACCCTTCAACGGCCGACCGAGCTGGAGGCGCTGTGCGAGGAGGCCGGCCGCCTCGCACAGTGGGCGGTGACGGGCGGGCACTGGGCCCTCACCCCGGCCCGCCCCCTGCTGCTCGTGCACGCCGTGCAGCAGCCGCTGGGCCGGCCGACCATCGACGCCCTGGTCGCCACACGGGCGATCGGCGGCACCGACGCGGGCCTCGAAGGCACCATCCGGGTGCACCACTCCAGCACGGGCCGGGTCGACCTGATCGGCACCTGGAACGAGGTGCCGGGCTCCGGAACAGCCGCCCCGACACCCGCCGAGTCCGCCGCCGACGAACTGCACCTGGAGCACGGCCAGCTCGGCGGCGGCCTGCCCGGCCCGATCACCCTGGGCGGGCGGATCGTGGCCGACTACGACCCGGCGACCGGAACCATCCTGACCCGCACCGGCCGATGTCCCCGGCACCGGTTCCCGGACACCGGGCACCGCGTGGTGCGCTACCGCGCCGTCGCGAGCAGCCGCTTCGCCGAGCACTTCGTCCGGCGGGCCCGGACCGAGCTCCACGGAACGACCGCCGTCCCGCTCGAACCGGCTGGCGTGGCCCCGCACTCGGAGACCGTGCGCAGCGCGGACGGCGCCACGGCGTACGTCCCGGTCACGGAAGGGGCGGGCGACTACACGATGGACTACGGCGCGGGCACCATCGCCCGCACCGACCACGGCGGCATCCCCGACGGGCAGGCGGTGCAGGTCGACTTCCTGCCGCCGGTGACCCGCGCCAGCGACGACGTCGTCGTCCACGTGCCCAGCTCTGCCCGCCCGGCCGCGCCCCGGGTGCGGTACGTCGTGCCCGCCTTCGAGTGGCGCCGTCAGACCGGTACGAACGTCATGGCCAGCCACCGGCACGGCCACTGCCTGCGGGTCTACCTGGACGGGCCGTGGTTCTCCTCGGGCGAGGGCGAGCAACTGGGTGTCCTGGTGGCCCCCTCGGGGGTCGAGCCGCCGGAGCCGCTGGCCGGCTACGTGACCCGTGTGGCCGACGACCCGCTACGGAGCTACGACGGCCCGCGGCCCGGCACGACGGACCTGACCTTCACCGGGACGTTGGACACCGGCCCCGCGGCCCCTCAAGGCCCCGAGGGTCTCACCCTGGACGAGTTGGCCCCCACCCCGGCCAACCGGGTCAACGTCCACGCCTACGACGTCGCCTACGACGAGCACCGGGGCCTGTGGTACTGCGACATCGAGATGGCCCGGACCGGCGACGCACCGGCGTTCGAACCCTTCGTGCGCCTGGCACTGGCCCGCTACCAGCCGCACTCCGTCGTCGAGCACGACCCCGCCGTCGCCGGCGCCTCCCGCGACGTCAAACTCTCCCGGGTGGTCCTCGCCGACTTCGTCCAACTGCCTGCGAACCGGTCGGTGCTGGTGACCCGCGGCATCGGGGCTCCGGGCCGGCTCCACGTGGTCGTCTCGGGCGAGAGCTACCAGGGAACGGCGGCGAGCGTCGGCTCGGCTTCCGTCACGGTGTCCGTCCAGGAGCGGCAGCCCGGCCTCGCGGACGAGCTGGCATGGATCCCCGCCCCGGAGGCCGGCGTCGACCCCGGCGCGCCCGGTCCGACGGTCCCCGATGCTGTCCTGTGGCGCGGAACCGTCACCCTTCCCGAGGACCGGGACCCCGCCGACTTCCGCCTCCTGGTGGAGGAACACGACACCCTGCCGGCCGGCGACCCGTCCCAGCCCCCGCGTCTGCTCTACGCCGATACGCTGGGCCTCGCCGACCTCGGTCCGGCCAGGCCGCCTGCGGATCTCAGCGTCACCTCGTCGCCGAATCCCTCGGTCTACGGCCAGCCGGTGACGATCACGGCCACGGTGCGGCGGGCGGGTGCGGCGCCCGGGACGGGGGCAGCCGGATCCACCGGACACGTCACTTTCACCGACGGCACCCGACAGCTGGGCCGGGTACCGCTGCACGCCGGCCACGCGGTGCTGACCGCGACCGACCTGACGGCCGGCACCCACGAACTCAGCTGCGCTTTCGGCGGCACCCACGAACTCGGCCCCGGACACGGCACCGCCAGCCAGCTCGTGGCCCGGGCCGCGAGCCGGGTCTGCGTCACACCCCGCCTGGAGATCCACGGCACGACCCCCTTCCGCAAGCCACCGGGAAGCACCTGATGCCCGACACCGAGATCCGCATCGACACCTCGAACCTGACATGCCACTCGTTCAGCGTCCCCGAGGCCGGTCCCACGGTCTTCGACGGCTCCGCCTCACCACCACCCACGGTGTCGCTGCCCGTCGCCACGCCATGCCACCTGCAGTTGGGTGACGGGGGCCCGGACAGGGTCTCGGTGGCCGACTTCACCTTCACGGTCGCCGCGGACGGCACCCTCGCCTACGACCCGTCGTACGACCGTTTCCTCGACGGGCGCGACCAGCGCGGTTGCCTGACCGTACACGGACTTCCCGTCCGGCTGGACGTGCAGGTCGACCACGGGCTCCAGCTCCGGATCAGCGGGAGCGCCTTCGAGTCCCACCAGCAGTACGACCTGCGGCTGCCACCCTCGCCGTCCTACCGACTCGACGGCGTAGCCGGCGGTTCCCTTGACTTCCGCCTGACTGCCGACGGCACCGTCCTGGTCGGCCCGGACGTCGTCGAACTCACGAAGACCGGAGTCGACCCGCAGACCGGCGTCGACGTGCTGACCGTCTCCGGACGCACCGTCACCGTCGACAGCACCGGGCTCGACCACTCGATCAAGCCCAATGGATTCGCCCGGTGGCTACCCGGCGGGGTCAACCCGCTCACGGCCCTTCCCGCCGACGGATACCAGTTCCAGCCGGGCTCAGGCTACTTCGTCGCCTGGACCTTCGGCATCACCGCGGACGGGCGGGTCAGCCTCGACCATCGATACGACGAGTTCGCCAGGGCAGACGGCACCACGCTGACCGTCAAGGGCCGCACCGTCCACGTCGACTGCACGGCGCTCCCGCACGATCTGCAGTTGCTCGGGGTCACCCCGACCGAGTTCCCGCGCTGCGCGACCACCGCGTTCACCGCGGTTCCCGTCGCCGCGGTACCCGGCACCGGCTACGGCCTCCTCGCCGGTGCGGGAATCGTCGCCGACGTGTACTTCCGCATCACCCCGGACGGGAACGTGGTCGTGGACCCGATACACCGGGGTTGCGCCACCGTCACGGGCTCCACCCTCACCCTCAGCCCCAAGACGATTCACATCGACGCCACGGCACTGTCCCACGACCTGGAGACGATCGGTTTCTTCCACCCGAACGGGAACAAGCAGCTTCCACGCACGAAGGTGAACGCACTGACAGCCATCCCCGCCCCGGTCACCTCCGGGTACGCGTTGGGGTCGAAGTCGGACCACGGACCATCGTCGATCATGTTCGGCATCGGTCAGGACGGGCATGTGATTCTCGATCCCGCCTGCACCGGGTTCGCCACAGCGGAGGGAAACACCCTCGTCATCCACGGCTACCCGGTCCTAATCGACGCCACCCAGGCGGACAGCGACCTGATGGGCATCGGCAACCTCCTGTCGGCCTCCGGTCCCCCCGGAGTGACACGACTCAGCCCACGAGCGCTCGTCGCCGTCCTGCTTCCCGCGGGGGTCAGCGCTCTCCACTCGTACGGCTACTACCCCCAGACCGCGAACGGGACCTTCGACGACGCCTTCGGCTTCCAGCTCCAGCAGGACGGCACCGTCACCGCCCAAGCTCCGACGCCCGGCGGATACGTCGTGGCACTCTCGGCGTCACCAAACCCCTCCGTGGCCGGACAGGCGGTGACCTTCGGAGCCTGCGTCCGTCCGGCCCCGCCCGGAGCGGGCACACCTCAAGGTGCCTTGACGTTCGCCGACGGGCCAACCGTCCTGGGCAGCGCGCAGCTCGACGGACACGGCTCGGTGTCCTTCAGCACCACGGTCCTCGCGGCAGGCGACCACGAGATCACCCTCACCTACGCGGGAGACGCGAACTTCGAGCCCAGCTCGGCAACGCTCCGGCACCGCGTCGTGCCGTCACTGTGAACCAGGGGTGACGTCGGCCGGCCCCGCTGAACCCACCGGCGCCAGGCGCCGGCGATCGCGCCGTCCGTGATGCCAGCCGGCCCCACCGTCCTCCCACCCAGAGAACGGACCGCCTGATGGTGACCGGCGCCTTCGGCACCGCCGCTGCCAGGACCGGCGGCGCACGTTCGGCAGCTGGCCGGACCTGCCCGGTACCACGCGTCGGGAGGAGCGCGGCGCCGGTGCGCTCCGGCCAGCTCGTGACCTGGCGCAAGGCGGCGGGTCGAGGTTGCGGTGGTCGTCGTCGGTCAGCGTGAGAGGCCTGTGCGGTCGAGGGCGGTTCGTCGGCCCGGTCGTCGTGGTCGTCGGGGTTGGACCAGTCGATTCACCATGGAGGCGGTATCCCAGCCGACCGGACGACTGCGGGAACCCGGCGAACACGCCGACACTCCGCCCAGGCGCAAAACGTCTACGAAGAGGCCAGGTGGTCGAGCGTTCGGTCTGCTGCCTTCTCCCCGGACAGTAGGGCACCGTATGTGCTGGAGGGACCGAAGTAGTCGCCGGCGAGCTGGATGCGGGGATCGGCGGTACGGCGCCGGGCGTTGAAGGCCCGCAGGGCGGCGTAGCCGCCGACCGGTCGGACCACGAGGGCCGGGTCGCGGCGGCTGATCAGGGTGGTGACCACCGTGTCCTCGATGCCGGGCAGGATGGTGGCGGCGGCGCTCAGGAGTTCCCGGGTGATGGCGGCGTCGTCCTTGTCCCACCAGCTTTCGGTGAACTCCTTGCGGGGGTGGACGGTGATCAGGCCCTGCCCGACGTCGACCCGGTTGTCGATCTTGTTGTGGTGCAGTTCGATGCCGGCGATCTGCCGGTGGGTGGCGCGGGCGGTGAAGACGGTCGGGGACGGTTCCTGGGGTCGGCGGGAGAGGCCGTAGGAGACCACGAGACCGCGCGAGTAGGGGACCGAGCGCAGGTAGGCGGCGTCCTCGGCGGGCAGCTGGGGCAGGAGGCCGGGGACGTGGGGTGCCGGGAGGGCGACGATGACGGCGTCCGGATGCTCGTCCGGCTGTGGGACCCCGTGATGGGACCAGGACAGTACGGCACGCTGGTCCGTGGTGCGCACGGCGGTGACGGTGGCGTCGCAGGTGACGGGGAGCCGGTCGGACAGCGTCCGGGTGAGCAGGCCGACCCCCTGGGCGGAGTTGAAGTGCGGGACGAGAAGTTTGGCCGCGTAGAAGAACATGTCCGCGGCCGCCAATTGGGCCGGGTCACCCAGCACGATCCCGCCGCCGAAGAGCGGTTCGCACAGGATGTCGTGGATCTCCGGCGTGAGCCGGTCCAGGGTGTACCGGCTGGCGCTGACGCGGTCGAGTTCGGTGTTGCGGTCGGTGGTGTCCCAGTCGAGGTACTTGCGGTTTCGGACGAACGTGGGCAGGACCTTGGCGAGGGAGAGCTTGGAGCGCCAGCCGATCAGCGGGGTGCGGACGAAGTCGGTCAGTGAGTCGGCGCGCAGCCGGTGGACCCGGCCGTCGCGCCAGAACCCGCACTCGGCGGTCGCGCGGCCCCACTGGTCGGCGATGCCCAGCTCCCTGATCAGGGCCAGCATCCGGGTGTAGTTGGTGCCCAGGATGCTGGCGCCCAGTTCGATGCGGAAGCCGTCCTGGGTGACGGTGCGCATCCGGCCGCCGGCTTCGGGCTCGCGTTCGAAGACGCGTACGGTGATGCCCCGCTGCTGCAGCCGCCAGGCCGCGGTGAGCCCGGCGATACCGCCCCCGACCACGTGGACGGTCCGGGGTGTCGGCTGGTTCATGGCGTACTCCTCGGATTCAGGGCTCAAGGCTCATCAGGTGGTGCAGGTACGGCTCGATCGCTGCGGCACTGCCCGCGACCCAGCCGTCCACCGCGCGCGCGAAGGTCCGCTGCGGCCCGCTCAGGTCCGGGTCGCCCAACAGCCGGGCGAGGTCGGTGTCGAACCGGTGCTTCTGGGCGGCGTGCAGGACTCCGGCGGCCCGGTGGGCCTCCGGCAGGCCGAGGCCGAACTCCTGCGCGAGCACGGTGATCACGTTGACCGGATCGCCGTGCCGTGATTCGACCGCGAATCCGACCAGGTCGTTGGCCAACGCGCCGATGAGGAAGGCCTGTTCGGCCAGCCCGATGAGAGCGCTTGGCAGCGGTTCGTCGAGCGGCGGCATGCCGGGGGCCAGCAGGTGCAGGTAGAGCGGGTGGCCACCGGAGGTGTGGGTGCGGTCGTCGAGGTACTCGGCCAGCGTGGGCGGGGTGCCGGTGGCGCGCCACGGGCCCTCCTTCGCGCAGCTCGCCAGGTACTGCCGCAGCCCCTGCGAGAGTTGTGGCAGCAGCGCGGCACCGCCCGCGTCCACGATGTCCTGGCGCACGGACGCCAGGGCGGGGACGAGCGGACCGCACGGGCCGGGCGGGAGCGCGCCGGTCTCCAGCACCCGGGGCAGGTCCATCACCGCCTGCTGCCGCAGCCGCTCCTCGTCCTCCGCGACGGAGTCGTCGAAGACGAAGACCCACGCGAGGTACCGGGCGGTGACGCGCACCACCGCCACGGGGGCGTCGGGCATGCACCAACCGGCCAGGCGGCCGATCCGGCGCCGGGCCAACGCCTGCGTCCGGTCCGGTTCGCACAGTCCCGTGGCGACCGCCCAGGCGGTGAGCCGGTCCTCCAGCTCGTCGGCCGCCGGGTGGCACGCGCCGGGCGGGGTGAGGCGCAGGAGGTGCTGGAACGCCCGCACCGAGAGCTCGCGGACGGTGGCGGCGCCGCCGCTCATGCCCCGAACCTGCGCTCGCGCACGGCGTAGGAGGAGAGCGCCCGCCGGAGGGAGTGCTCGGTGAAGTCCGGCCACAACTCCTCGGTGAAGTACAGCTCCGCCGGCGCGCTCTGCCACAGCAGGAAGCCGGACAGACGCTGTTCGCCGGAGGTGCGGATCACCAGGTCGCAGTCGTACTGGTGGCGGCGTTCCAGCTCCGCGGTGAGGGCGTCGGCGTCCAGCGTGGCCGACGGGTCGTCGGCCAGCACGGCCCTGGCCGCGTCCGCGATCTCCTCCCGCCCGCCATAGGCGACGGCGAGGGCGACCTCACGGGGGGCGTCCGCCGGAGCGGCGGCCGCCAGGGCGCGCAGTGCCTCGGCGCAACGCGGGTCGGGCAGTTGGCCGAGGTCGCCGATGATGCGCAGCCGCCAGCCCGGTTCTGCGGCGAGCGCCTCGGCCAGTTCGGTGATCGCGGTGAGCATCCCCGCCAGTTCCGGGCGACGCAGGACGTTGTCCAACGACAGTGCCCACACGGTGACCCGCTGCACGCCCGCCCGGGCGCACCAGCGCAGCGCGGCCACGGTGACCTCGGCGCCGCGGCGGTGGGCGTCCAGCACCGAGACTCCGTGCAGCCCGGCCCACCGGCGGTTGCCGTCCGGGATGAAGCCGATGTGGCGCGGCACCTCCGCGACTGCGGCCGGCCCGTTCATCGTGCACCTGCCGCGGCGGAGCCGATCAGCAGACCGGTACCGGCGGCCGGGTCGAATCGGGCGGAGAGGTGTCCCAGCGCCAGCAGCGTGAAGATCTCCGGCAGGGCCGGCACGGCGAAGACGAAGGGTCGGGGACCGATGGAGTCCGGCACCGCGTCCAGCCCGCCGTCCGCCGTCCGCCGCCGCACCAGGAAGTCGGCCGCGGCCAGCGCCGACTCCGGATCGGCATCGGGCAGCGCGCACAGCGCGGTCAGGCCGTAGGCGGTGCTGACGACGTCGCTGGCATCGCCTGCCTGCTGCCCCCACCCGCCGTCCCCGTTCTGCTGGCCGCGCACCAGGTCGGCGCTTCGCCGCACCATGCGCTGGACCGCCGAATCCGGGCTCGCCGTGCGCCGGGCCGCCAGCAGGACCCGGAAGACGGTGTGCAGCCGGCTGCTGCTCCAGTCCGGCGGGAACGATCCGTCCTCGCGCTGCTCGCAGGCCAGGAAGCGCAGGGCCTTCGCGATCACCGGGCCGTGGGCCGTGGGGCGGACCGTCAGCGCGTCGGTGACCGCGGCGGTCATCGACGCCTCCGAAGGCGTCCCGGCCGTATAGGTGGGGAAGCCGCCGTCCTCCCCGCGCACCGCGTGCAGTGACCGGATGCCGCGGCTGATGGCCCCGGCGTACCGTTCGGCGTCCAGTACGTGGAGGAACTGCACGGCCACCGAGGTGTCGTCCACATCGGTCTGGCAGGACAGATCGGTGTACGCCCAGCCGCCCGCGGGCAACTGCCGGCCGACCAGGTGGCCCGCCAGGCGGTGCAGGACGTACGGTGCCGTGCCGACCGACGCGAGTGCGACCCCGGCCGTTGCGGTGCACCAGGTGTCGGTGTCCGAGACGAACGGTAGTCCGCCGTCGGCGCGTTGATGGGCCATGAGTTTGCGCAGGCCATCCAGCACCAGCTCCTCGGTGCCCGGCAGGCGGACCAGGGCGTGCAGGACCGAGAGGTGGAGGAGCACATTGCCCTCCCACACGTGCGGCGCGCGCTGAGTGTCCATCAGGCGGCGGACGTCCTCGTCCGTCACCCGCTCGGACTGCCCGGCGGCCACCGCCACGACCACCTTGACCGCCGTCATCTGCACCAGCGCCCAGCTGTGCAACGCGGCACCCTCGAACGCCCGCTCGTCCCACACCGGCACATGGCGGTCGTCGAAGACCACGGCCAGCATCTCCAGCAGGGCGCGCTTGCGGTCCGCCGTGAAGCCGGGCGCCCGCACCAGCCACTCCCGCGCCGCATCCCAGGCCAGGCGCCGACCGCCCAGCGCCGCCTCGGCTAACATCCGCTCGACGCCTTCCAGGCCCGGAAGTTGCGCCTCCAGGTACGCCCGGAGCAGGGCCCCGGACGGCTCCTCGCTGCCGAAGCGTTCCACCAGCCGAAGCGCCAGCGCCGACTCCAGCGACCGGCTGCGGCAGGCCTCGCGAACCGCCCCGCCGGGATCGACGCGGGAGATCACCCGCGACTCCAGCGCTCCGAGCAGTTCCACGACATCCGACGGCAGAGGTTCAGCCGCCCACGACCGGGTCACAGACGTGTCCAACAAGCGCATCGCGTCCCCCCAATGAGACATCACCGATGCCTACGAGGAAGCCCCATCCGCAGGCGCGCCCGCTAGACCAAAGAACGAAGATCATCCCAGCGGGTGAAGCATTGATCCTTCGACTGACAAGACACCGACAGTTGGCCTATAGGCCCAGGCGGTAGAAGGCGATCCGGCGCTCAAGCACGGTGAGGCGGCGGACCGTCCGAGCGTTGGACCCACATCACCGGATAGGTGAAGAACGACCCCCATGCCGACAGGACCGTGGCGATGGCTCCGCGTACCAGCGCCAGGTCGGCGAAGTGGCCATGCCACGGGTCGGCTGCCCGGACACCGGGCAGAACAGTGATCACTGCGGACAGCACCCCCGTGGAGATCTCCATGCTGGAT
Source organism: Kitasatospora sp. NPDC127111 (assembly GCF_042677465.1). Taxonomy (NCBI): domain Bacteria; kingdom Bacillati; phylum Actinomycetota; class Actinomycetes; order Kitasatosporales; family Streptomycetaceae; genus Kitasatospora; species Kitasatospora sp. NPDC127111. The sequence goes on along the minus strand of NZ_JBHXTG010000010.1, from coordinate 131,454 downwards.
GCCCTGCGTCTGTCACCCCTTCTGCGCTTGGCCCAGAGCCGCCCCGGCCTCGCGGGCGCGCTCCAGCCGCTGGGCAACCACGTCCATGCGTGCGGGATCCGGCAGCGTCATCACGTCGGCGGGCCCCGTTCCCGGCGGCAACAGGAACCACACCACCGCGCGCCACCGCGGCCGACGTCCAGCGTGACCTCCGGCCTGCTGGCCCCGCTGTCGGTTCAGGGGCGCGGTGTCCAGCCCGGCGGGGTGAGCGCGGTGTCGGCCAGGATCCGGGCGGCGGTGCCGTCCTCGCCGATGACGTGTTCGCGGCCGCCGGGCAGGAGGTCCCGTGGCCGGTACCAGCCGGCCATCTGCTCGGCGCTCACCTCGGCGGACAGCGGCCGGGTGGCGTGGCGCCGCACCGTCTCGGCGAAGCCGACGTCGAGGTAGTAGAGGAAGCTGCGCCCCCGGTGGCCGGCCACCAAGTCGGTGAGCATGGCGCCGTACCGGCCGGCGTCGAGGATGCCCTCGACGACGGTGTGGAAGCCGTGGTCGAGCGCGTGCCGCGTGACCACGCCGATCAGGCCGATGTTCGCGCCGCCGGCGACGTCCCGCTCGCGCAGCACTTCACGGCGCAGCTGGTCCTGTCCGACGATCGCCAGGCCGCGGCCGTAGGCGGAGCGGAGCCGGGCGGCGGTGCTCGACTTCCCGGCGCCGCTGGGGCCGCGTACCACGATCAGCACCGCGTCCGTGCTGCCCGTCCCGGTTCCGGCCCCCACGGGGGAGGGCTGCTCGACGGTGTCGTTCACACCGCCGTCCGTACCCACGGTCAGGGGTGACAACTCACCGCGAACCAGACCGCAGAGTTGTAAAGTCTTTACATGACTACGGAGCCGCAGGGTCGTCCGGATCTCCCGGCGAACGTTCCCGCCGTGGCGCTGGCTGACGCTCGCGCCGAGCTTTCCAAGATCGTGACGCTGGCCGAGCACACCGGCCGGATCACCGCCATCACCCGCTACGGCAAGCCGGTCGCCGCCGTCGTCCCGGCCGCGCTGCTGCATCTGCTGTCCGGGGCGAACATCGGGCCGCGGCCGATCGAGGCCTCCGAGATGGAGCGGATGGCCGCCCGGGCTCGCGCCGCCGGCCAGCGTCCCTCCAGCGAGGACATCACCGCCGCCGTCGACGACGTCCGCAACGAGGCCCTCGGCGCCGAGGTTCTCGTGGGCACGGACACCATGACCGAGGGCATCGACGTCCCGTCCATCTCGGCCCTTGTGGTCCAGATGCCGGCCCTGGGCCAGCGTGTGCGGGAGGTACTGGCGCAGCATGGTTCCGTTGCGCCGCAGGACCTGACAGCCCTCCCGGAAGACCTGACGATGGCGGACCTGCTGGAGGCATGGGCGGAGAAGCAGCGAGGCGGCAGCCGGTGATCGTCGTGGACGCCAGTGCGGTGGTCGAGGCCCTGGTCGGGGCCGGACCGACGGCTGACCAGGTCCGCCAGCGCCTGACCGGGGAGGACGTCTACGCCCCGGCACACCTGGACCACGAGGTCTCCCGGGTAATCGGCCGGCTGCTGCAGAAGAAGCTGCTGACCGAACAGGACGCCCAGGCCGCGATCGAGGACCTGGACGCCCTGGAGGTGCAGCGGATCCCGATTCCCGGCCTGCTGCTGCGGGCCTGGGAGCTGCGGCACAACACCTACGTCGGGGACGCCATCTACATCTCGTTGGCGGAGACACTGCGCTGCCCGCTGGTGACGACCGACGGCAAGATGGCCGGAGTGCCCGGCATCTCCTGCCCGGTGGAGCACATCCCCAAGGTCTGACCACGTGGCCAACGTGGCGCGCCACCCCGGCGGGGCGCCCGGACCGGGGTTCGGTGGCGGGCCCGCCCCGCCCGAGCGCGGCTAAGGTCCGGGTTCCCCCGTCGGTGGGGAACCCGGACATCGTCGGCCCTACCAGCCGTGCTGGAGGACGGTCCTCTCCTCGCCGAGGCGGGTGCGGAGGGCCTCGTCGGCATCGGGCAGGGCCGCCCCGGCCGCTCGCAGACGGCGTGGTGGACCGCGAGTGCCTCCTGGCCGCCGGCGGCGGCCAGGACGACCGACCACAGCGGCCGGTCGGCGGGGGTCCCGCTCTCAGCGATCACGAGGACCTCGACCTTCGCCGTGTGGCCGAGCTGCCGCAGGCGCTTGACGCCGGTCCGGTCGGTGATGGGCTCCCAGGTACGGGTCTCCCCTTCCCGACCCGCCTTCTTCAGCGCTCCGAGCAGAGGCCTGGCGAGCTCGGCGTACTCGGCGGTCGCCTTCGGTGTCTCGCGCCGCCGTGGCCCAGCCGGGGCGTCACCCTTCCGCCGCTGGGCGGCCTCCAGCTCGGCACGGGCCTGAAAGATGATCAGATGCCCTCTGATGCATCACCTAACCCGTCCTGGAAGAGGCATCGCCGAACCCGTCCTCGAACCGGGGACCGCTACCCGCGCAGCGGCTCACGGCCCCACCGCAACCCAAGGTCGTCGCCGGCACCAGCGCGACCGCGGTCTCAGGCGTCGCCGGCACGGTTGAGGGGTTGGGGAGTCGAGGAGTGGTCCACGCCGGGCGAGTACGTCCGCCGCGACGACTTCGACGGGCCGGCTCCCGGAGGCCGCCCTCCGGGAGCCGGCCCGCTCATCGGCTGAGCAGCCAGTGCGGGCCCACCGTCCAGCCGAGGAAGCGGCGGGTGGCGGTGTCGTCCGGGTCGAACCGGTGACCGGCCGCGGCCAGGCGCAGGCCCTCGACGGCCGGGGCGAGGCGCGCGGGGTGCTCGCGGACGATCTCGGCGAGGACGGCCTCGCGCTCCCGCGCAGAACAGAGCGAGAGGTGAAAGACCAACTGCCGCCAGGCGAACGCGGCGTTCTTGACCGTGGCCAGCGGCCACGGCCGCCGCTGCGCCAGCGCGACCAGTCGGCGCACCGTGCCGTACGCGCCGAGCGCAGCCGCCTCCCACCCGCCGGCCGGGACGACGCCGACCGGCCCGGCGAGCACCGCCAGGTTGTGCGTGGTGAGGATCTGCGCCTGCTCGATCACCGTGCCGTTGGCCGCCACCGAGCCGGACGCGCCCGGGCCGCCCGTGCGCCGCCGGCACAGCGCCGAGAACTCCCGGGCGACGACCGACCGCTCCCGGTCACCGTCGGCCCGCTCGGCGAGTGCCCACACCTCGGCGTAGTCGATCCCGTAGTACCGCTCGTAGAGCGTCCCCTCCAGCAGATCGGCGGCGATCTCGGCGGCGGCGGTGAACTTGGGCGTGAAGCCGCCCATGAAGATGTCAGCGGCCAACTCCTCCGTGAACGGCAGCGGCGCGTCGGCCCGCCGGGCCAGCCCCGCGAGCTCACTGACCAGCGGATTCGGCAGGACGGTGCCGGGGAAGGTGCCGAGAGCCAGCTCGCCGAGCCGGCGCAGCGCGGCCGTCCCGGTCCGCCGCGCCACCGGGTCATCGCCGCGGTGCGGGTGGACGGCCCGCACCCACGGCAGCTCCTGCGCACGCACCTGGTGCGCGTAGTCGAGCAGCAGCAGCGAACGCCGGCCCGCGAACGCGCGGTGCCCCGCGGCGGCCAGCCCGCGCAGCGCCGGATCGGGGTACGCGGCGGCCTCTGCGGCCGCGGCCAGCTGCGGTGCGAGCTCCGCCAGCACCTCGGCGGAGGGCACCAGGCCGCGCCCGATCAGCGTCTCGACCGGCGCGCTGGTGGCGGCCAGTACGGGCCGGTGCAGGGCCGCCGGGACAGCGGAACCGGCCGGGATCCCGCTCTCCGCGGCCTCCGCGGCGGTGACCGGGGCCAGCACGGTGTCCGGGTCGGCGACACCGTCGTCCTGGCCGAGCGTCGCGAGCCGGCCCAGCAGCACCTGGGCCAGCGCGTGGTGGGACGGCAGCGCGGCCTGGACCGCCTGGACGGCGCGCAGCGCACGGTGGCGCTGCGAGCCCGGCAGGCCGCGGCGGTGCACCATCGCCTCGACGGCGGCGACCAGCAGCCCACGCAGTTTGGGGTCGAGCGGCTCGCCGGCGACCGTGGCCTCCAGGGCGGCGCGCAGGATGCCGAGGTTCCCGCCGGGCTTGCGGTGCTTGCCGCAGAGGCGGTGCGCGGCGGCCAGCGTCCGGTAGCGCAGCAGCAGCGCGGCGCCGCGCCGGTGCCAGTGCGGCCCGGGGTCGACGGCGAGGACCCGGCCGCCGGCCGCGGTCTCCAGCCAGTGCGCCAGCAGCTCGTCGGAGTACGGCAGCCAGACCGTCAGGGCCTCGCGCTGGGTCTCCACGGCGATGTTGGGCCTGCGGGTCGCGAGCGTGGCGACGGCCTCGCCGACGGTGCGGCGGTGCACCGCGTCGGGCTCGGTCGCCGTGCCGTCCCCGGGCGGCGGGGTGAATCGCAGACGGTCGGCGAACGGTGCCAGGACCGCCACCAACTCCAGCGCCGCGCGCTGCTCGCCGGCCCGGACCAGCCACGCCACGGTCAGCAGCGCGGCCTCCTCCGGCACCGTCACCCGGTAGCGGCCGCCGTCCAACAGGGCCCACAGCTCGGCGAGCCCGGCCTCGGTCAGCGCGTGAGCGAAAAGCTCGGCGCGCCCCTGCGGGATCCCGGCCGCCCGGCACGCGGCACGCTCGTACGGCTCCAGCGGCCCCTCGGCGCAGGCGCGTCCGGTGGCGAAACCGCCACGCACCACCTCCGGGGTCACCCACGCGGGCAGGCCGGCCACCGGCGTCCGGGAGCCGATCCGCAGGCTGCCGTCGGCGATGCCTGCCAACACCTCGCGCCAGCGGCCCGCCTTCGCGTTCGCGCGGGAGCGGGTCGCCGGGTCGGGATGCGACAGGGCCGTCGTGAACGCGCGGGCGAGCTGCCGGTGCGCGTAGTCGGTGGAGACGGTGGTCGTCGGGTGCTGCTGCTCAGCGTTCTCATCCATGGCCGGCATGGCGGGCCCTGCCCCCGCACCCTCCAGGTCCCAAGCCCGGTGCTCTGACTCGTTGAGCTACATGCCGTCGAGCGCCGAAGCTACGCGGTGGTCCGGGAGCCGGGCAACGGATTTCCCAGGAGCGCGATTCTCACAGGAGCGCGGCCGTGGAGGCTGTCCTGGAGTACCGGTACTACTGGTGGCCGCGTACTGGCACACCACCTTGGCTCTGCGCCAACCCGCGCCGCTCTTCGAAGTGTCGAAGTCCACCGCCGATCGCGCCATCGACCATCTCGGCCCCAGGCTCGCGCTTGCCCCGCGTTCTGGGAGGAATCCCGGGCCAAGGCCGCCGTCGGCCGGACAACCCCGATCGCCGACGGCGGCCACCCCGGAACCGGCCTCGTCACCCCGCACCGCCGGCCTCAAGGCGGCGAACCGACCGACTGGCAGGCCGACACCACCACGACCCTCCACAACCTCGCTCTCACGGGATGACTCCCGCCGCATGCGGGACCTGAGAGGTCCCCAGCAGACGGCCCCCCGCCTCGCAGTCTCGGAGGAGAAATCAGGCGAGGCAGAACTCGTTGCCCTCGATGTCCTGCATCGTGATGCACGACTCGTTGACGCCATCGGCGCGCTGCGTCAGCACGTGCTTCGCGCCGAGCGCCATCAGCCGTGCGCATTCGGCCTCGAGTGTGGCCAGGCGCTCGTCACCCACGAGCCCGGCGCCGGCCCGCACACACAGATGCACCCGGTTCTTGACGACCTTGCCCTCGGGAACCCGCTGGAAGAGCAGGCGCGGGGCCACACCCGACGGATCAGTACACGCGAAGTAGATCTCGTCCTCGGGCGGCAGCGAGCGGTGGTACTCCCCCCACGTGGCAAAGCCCTCCGGGACCGGAGGCACGACGTACCCCAGCACCTCGCACCAGAAGGCGGCGAGGAGCGCGGGTTCCGCGCAGTCGAAGGTCACTTGAAACTGCTTGATCATTGACACCGGCGCACAATAGCAGGGGACCCGCTCCCCTCCCCCGGCCGGTAGGTCCCCACGTTGTCGGGAGGAAGCACCCGCTACCTGCTGCCACGGCGTCGGCCCCGGACGAGTTGGTCCGGACGAAGGCACGTTGCGACAGCAGCGGCGGGCCGGTGGTCGCCGGGGCAGCGCCGGTCAGCGTTGGCCGGCGGGGCCGTGCACACCACGCGGTGGATCGTTCCCTTCCGCTCCTGGTGGTCGCTGCTCCGCCGTCACGGGTGACGGCTGGTCGGCGGTGCGAGGGGCGTCTCGCCGGGCACCGGCTGCTGGACGCTGCTCGTCCTGTCAGGGGAGCGCTCGGCCGGCTCGGGGACGTGGTCGGCGGCCCAGCCGGCCAGGATGCGCAGCGCGTCTTCGGAGTCGCTGCCCGGCTCGGCGCCGTAGGCGAACAGGATGAGGCCGTCGGCGGGCAGGTCGAGGGATTCGTAGGCGAGGTGAAGCGTTCCGACCACGGGGTGGTGGATGGCTTTGGCGCCCTGGTGGTACTGGCGGACGTCGTGGCCGGCCCAGCGGGTACGGAAATCGTCACTGCGGGTGGACAGCTCACCGATGAGGTCGGTGAGGTCCTTGTCGTAGGGGTCGCGGCCGGCCTGGGCGTGCAGGAGGGCGACCAGGTTGTCGGCGGCGCTTTCCCAGTCGCCCCAGAACTGGCGGGAGCGGGGGTCCAGGAAGATGAACCGGCCGTGGTTGGGGGTGGCTCCCCCGGCGGCTTCGATCATGGGGGCGTACAGGGCACGGCCGAGGCTGTTGGCGGCCAGGACGTCACCACGGCCGTTCAGGACGAACGCCGGGCAGGCCATGGAGTCCAGGAGACGCTGCAGGTTTGCGATGGGGATCGCGGACCAGTTCGAGGCCGTGGACCGGGAGGTGGAACTCAATCTCAGCTTCACCATCGACGAGGTGTCGCCGATCGAGTACGCCAAGAACTGTCAGGTGCCCACCTTCATCACCCAGGTGCACGATGACGCACTGACCAAGCCCTCCGACGTACAGGCGATCTTCGACGCCGTCCCCGCAAGCGACAAGAAGCTGTTCTGGATCGAGGGCAGCACCCGGCGATGGGACGGCTACAACTACTTCTCCGAGCACCCCGAGCAGCTGGTCGAGTGGTTCGACAAGCACGTGAGCTGAACCCGCGTCGGCCGACGGGCGGGAGCCCGGCCCGTGGGGAGCCCCCCCAGGGCGACGAGCCCGACCACCTCCAGCCGGCGCACCCCCACCCCGGGTATCGC